>JARFPS010000237.1 GCA_029288175.1 Miltoncostaea sp.
CGTCCAGACGGCGCGGCGCCTCATCGACCGTCCGCCGTGCGGCGGCGAGCAGGCGCTGAGAGAGACCCTCGGCGCGATCGTGGCTCCGGCCCCCGACCCCCCGGAGGCCGCTCACCAGCCGCCGGGCGCGGGTCTGCAGCCCATCCCTGCCGGACTCGTGAACACGCGTCAGCGACCGCACCATCCCCGCGGCCGCAGCGTCGAGCCGCTCACGCAGCGCCGCGGCGTCCGGCGCGACGAGCTCCGCGGCACCGGTCGGCGTGGAGGCGCGGGCGTCGGCGACCGCGTCGCTGACCGTCGTGTCACTCTCGTGGCCGACCGCGGACACGACCGGTGTGACGCTGGCGGCGATGGCCCGGCAGACGCGCTCGTCATTGAACGCCATCAGGTCCTCCAGGGATCCCCCTCCCCGCGCGAGGATGATGACGTCGACGTCGCGGCGCCCGTCGAGGTACGCCAGCGCGCGGACGAGCGCCGACGGCGCCGCGGGGCCCTGCACGGGGCTGTCGACCAGGACGATCCCGCCGCCGGGATGACGCCGGCTGACCGTGCGTTCGATGTCGTGGCGCGCCGCCCCGCCCGCGCTGGTCACCACGCCGATGAGTCCCGGCAGCAGCGGCAGGTCGCGCTTGCGCTCCGGCGCCAGCAACCCCTCCGCGGCGAGCTTCGCCATGAGCTCGGCGATGCGTGCCCTCAGCAGGCCCTCACCGGCGAGCTCGATCCGCTCCACACGCATGGAGACCGTCGCGCTCGGCGGATAGAACTGCACCCGCCCGTTGACCTGGACGAGGGCGCCGTCGGACGGCTTGTGGGCGAGGCGGTCGAACACCACCGCGTTCATGGAGCCCGAGATGGAGTGGTCGCCGACGAGGCGGAACCGAACCTGGCCGCGGCGGCGACTGATGTCCTGGATCTCCGCCTCGACCCAGACCATGGGGATGGGCGGTTCCTCGAACCTGCGGAAGACCGCGGTGGTGATGTCCGAGACCGCCCAGACCTCGCGCGGACCCTGACGCTTCACGGCACGAGCGCGTCGATGATCGCGGCGGCGCGGTGCCCGGACGACACGGCGCCCTCCACCGAGGGGTGGGTCGTCAGATCGCCGGCCAGAACCAGGTTGTGCACCGCGGTGCGCGGACCCGGCAGCGCCGCCCTCACCCCGGGGAACGGCCGGTACTGGGCCCACGGATGCTCGACGATCTCGATGGGTTCGGCGTGCTCGGACCACGCGAAGCGCGGCGCCCATTCCGCGACCTGCCGCTCGACCTCCGCGACCAGCCCCTGGGCGGAGCGGCCGCCGGTCGTCACGCAGCCCGCGAGGACGATGTGCACGCCGTCGGGCGCCCCGGGCCGGACCGTGTTGGTCGTCTGACAGAGGATGTCGACACACGGACCGTCGTCGGGCCGGTCGCCCGTGTTGACCAGCACCACCCGACCCCGGTAGAGCGGGCGCGACAGCGCGAAGCTCGCCGTCACCACCGAAGCCGGCTCGCGCGGCACGCGCTCCGCCGAGGCCGCGTCGAGCGGATCGAGCAGCCGGCGCGCCTCCGGGGGATCCACCGCGAGGACGAACCAGTCGCCCTCGATCGCCGTGCCGTCCGACGACCGCGCGGCCACGATGCGCTCGCCCCGATCGTCGAGCTCGAGGGCCTCGACCTCGGTCCCGCACGAGACCCGGCCACCGCGCTGCCCCAGAGCCGCGGACGCCCAGTCCGCGAGCATCCCCTGCCCGTCGCTGGGGATCGTGGCCGGCCCCCGCGCCATGGTCGACAGGAGGAACCGGAAGTAACCGGCGTCCGCCGACAGCGAGTGGTCCAGCAACACGTTGCCGAAGAACGGGCGGAAGAACCGGTCGAGGGCGTGCTCGCTGAAGCCACGCTCGCGCAGGTGGTCCTCGGCCGTCTGGTCCTCCCCCCCTCCGGGAGCGAGCCGGGCCGCGGGGCGGCCCCGCGCGACCTCGGCGCCGAGCTTTGCCAGGCGGGCGCGATCGCCCCGCTGCAAGCCCTCGAAGCGGGCCAGCCCCGCCGGGCCGGGCGGGAACGGCCGTGCGCCGTCCGGCCCGACGAACACCGCGCCGCCGGTCATCGGACGCAGATCCCGACGCGGGATCCCGGCCGACTCGATGAAGCTCCTCGTCTCCCGGTACCCCGCGAACGTGACCTGAAAGCCACGATCCACGGGCCGCCCCCTGTGCCAGCTGGTTCGCGTCCGTCCGCCCGGATCGGCCCCCGCCTCGGCCACGACCACCTCGTGCCCGGCATCGCGCAGCCTCAGGCCCGCCGCGAGCCCCGACAGCCCTCCGCCCACCACGACGCAGCGCGCGCCCATCCGCTGGTCCGATCCCACTCTCACACCCTTCCGTAGACCGGGATCGCCGCCCCGGTGACGCCGCTTGCCTCCCGGGAGACCAGGAACCGCACGACATGGCCGATCTCCTCCGGCCGAACCCATCGCGCATGGTCCGCATCGGGCATCGCCGCGCGGTTGCCGGGCGTGTCGATCACGCTCGGAAGCACCGCGTTGACCGTCGTGCCGTGCTCGCGCTCCTCCTGGGATGCCGCCGCCACCAACGCCAGCAGGCCGGCCTTCGACGCCGCGTACGCCGATGCGCCGGCGAACGGCTGCAGCGCAGCCCTGCTGCCCACCACCACCATCCGACCGCCCCCGTCGTCGCGCAACGCCGGCAGAGCCGATCGCATCACCAGCGCGGCCAGGCGGAGGTTCAACTCCATCTGTCCGTCCCAGCCGGCCATGTCCATGCCTGCCACCGGCGCCCCGTCGAGATAGCCGCCCACCAGATGCACGAACGCCCCGAGGCCCTCCGAACCGCTCACCTCGTCCACCAGCTCGCCCACCGCCGACTCCTCGCCCAGGTCGACGCGACGCAGCTCGATCGCATCACCGAACTCCGCGACCGCCCGATCGCGCTCGTCCTCCACGACCCACGTCACCACGGGACGCTCTCCCGCCTCCACGAGAACCCGCACCACTCCGGATCCGAGACCCCCGGTACCACCGGTCACCACCGTTCGCCTCACGGCACCCCCAGCACCCCTGTCGACTCGGCCATTCTCCCACACCCATCAGCGCCCGCCGCGCCCGGCGATCACTCCCGCCGACCGGAACCCCCGACACGCCTGCCGCCTCGCCGCCGGCACCCCCGTCCGCGAAGGCCGCCCACAGACCCGGGCCCGCCCTCGCCACCGGCAACCGAAACGCCGACCCACGAAACGCGGACCCACGAAGCGCCCGACCGCGAGACCCCGGGCTGCGAAACGCCGGGCCACGAGACGCCGGCTGCGAAACGCCGGGCGACGAGACGCCGGCTGCGAAACGCCGGGCCACGAAAAAAGGCCGCAGAGCGAACTCTGCGGCCTTCGTCTCAGATCAATCCCGGCAGCGACCTACTCTCCCGCGGGCCTACGCCCGGAGTACCATCGGCGCTGAGGGGCTTAACGACTCTGTTCGGAATGGGAAGAGGTGTTTCCCCCTCGCTCGAGCCACCGGGAACCCCTGAGGGTCGTACCCTCAAGACTGCATAGCGGCGGTGTGCTCTAAAGGTGTCAAGCCCTCGGCGGATTAGTACTGGTCTGCTGAGTACATCGCTGTACTTACACATCCAGCCTATCAACCAGGTGGTCTACCTGGGGCCTTACCCCCTCGAAGGGGTGGGAGATCTCATCTCGAGGTGGGCTTCCCGCTTAGATGCTTTCAGCGGTTATCCCTTCCGGACGTAGCTAGCCAGCGGTGCCGTTGGCACGACAACTGATACACCAGAGGTCCGTTCATCCCGGTCCTCTCGTACTAGGGACGACTACTCTCAAATCTCCAGCGCCCACCGCAGATAGGGACCGAACTGTCTCACGACGTTCTGAACCCAGCTCGCGTACCGCTTTAATGGGCGAACAGCCCAACCCTTGGGACCTACTCCAGCCCCAGGATGCGACGAGCCGACATCGAGGTGCCAAACCCTCCCGTCGATGTGGACTCTTGGGGAGGATAAGCCTGTTATCCCCGGAGTACCTTTTATCCGTTGAGCGACCGCAGTTCCACTCCCTACGGCCGGA
>JARFPS010000239.1 GCA_029288175.1 Miltoncostaea sp.
ACCACCGCCCGACGGAATCGCCCCCGGAGCCGGTGCAGGCGCGCCGGCCCGAGCACGCGGAGGTCGGGGCGCTCGCCCACGTCGGCGACCACCGCTCGGGCCATTGCCGCGACCGCCCCCTCGTCGTCCCCCTCGACCACCAGGCGCGCGAGATGCCCGAACGGCGGGAAACCCCGCCGCTCGCGCTGCGCGAGCTCGCCGGCCAGGAACTCCTCGACCGCGCCCCTCACCCCCAGCTCGATCGCCCGGGCGGCCGGTCGATAGGCCTGCACGAAGGCGCGGGCCACCTCCCCGCGGCGGCCCGCGCGGCCGACGGCCTGGACGATCAGCGCGAAGGCGCGCTCCTCTGCGCGGAAGTCGGCGTGGCCCAGGGGCCCGTCGGCGTCGAGGACGCCGGCCACGGTGACGTCGGGCAGGTCGTGCCCCTTCGCGACCATCTGCGTGCCGAGCAGCACCGCTCCGCCGGGCTCGGTGAACCGGGCGAGGATGGCCGCGATGCCCCCCTGAGAGGACACCGCGTCGGCGTCGAGGCGCACGAGCCGCGCGCCCGGGACGATGCGCGCCAGTGCCTCCTCGAGCCCCTGGGTGCCCGTGCCCATCCGACCGACCTCGGCGGCGCCGCACGACGGGCACAGCTCCGGCGCCGACTCCTCGCGCCCGCAGTGATGGCACACCAGGCGGGCCGGGGCTCGATGGCGAACGAGGGCGACATCACACGAGGCGCACGTCGCGAACCACCCGCAGGCCCGGCAGCCCTCCATGAGCGCGAACCCACGGCGGTTGAGAAGGATGATCGCCTTCTCGCCGCGGCCCATCGCGTCGCGGAGCGCCCTGGCCAGGGGTCGCGACACCGGCCCCGGGGGCTGCGTGGTCATGTCGACGACCTCCACGCGGGCCCGCCGGGCGCCATCGGCGCGCTCGGGCAGCGTCACCCGATCCAGCGCCCGCCAGCTCTCGGGCCGGGGCGTCGCCGAGCCGTAGACGGCGACGGCGCCGTGGCGGCGGGCTCGCATGAAGACGACCTGCCGGGCGTCGTAGCGCGGCGTGGCGTCCTGCTTGTACGAGGCGTCGTGCTCCTCGTCGACGATCACCAGACCGAGGTCCGCCAGCGGGGCGAACGCCGCGCTGCGGGCCCCGAGCACCACGTCGGCCCGCCCCTCGCGCACCCGCCGGTACTCCTCCGAGCGCCGGGCCGGAGACAGCCCCGAGTGCCAGACCGCCACGCCGTCGCCCAGGCGGCCGCGCAGGCGATCGAGGAGCTGCGGCGACAGGGCGATCTCGGGCACGAGCACCAGCGACGAGCGCCCTCGCGCGCGGGTCGCCGCGATGGCCCGCAGATACACCTCGGTCTTGCCGGATCCGGTGACGCCGTGCAGCAGCACGGCATCGTGCCCCCCGGCCGCCCCCTCGATGCGCTCGAGCGCGGCCCGCTGATGCTCGTTGAGATCCAGGGGCGCGGTGGACCCCTCGGAGGATCCGGCGGGCGGGCGGTCACCCACCGCGGAGACGACGTCCTCGCGCAGATCGAGCTCGCCGTCGGCCGCCATGCGCCGCAGCGTCGCGAGGGTCGTGCCCGCACGGTCCTGGAGCGCGGCCGCCGAGGCCTCGCCCCCCATCGCCAGAAGCGCCTCGACGATCTCCCGGCGGCGCCCGGACCGAGGCGCGGGAGCCTCGGGTCGAACCCGGGCGACCAGGCCACGGCGGCGCCCCGGCATTCCGCGGAGGCGCCAGCGGCCGTCCGGCCCCTTGTGGAGGGCCCCGGAGGTGCCCGGCGGAAGCACCAGCCGCAGGCACGCCGACAGCGGAGCCAGGTAGTAGCGCGAGACCCAACCCGCGAGATCGAGCAGGTCCGCGGGGAGGGGCGGCACGTCGAGCACGTCGACGAGCGCCGCGAGGTCGCCGGCGAACGTCGACGGCTCCCGGCCGATAACAACCCCGAGCACCGGGCGGCGGCCCAGCGGGCAGACCACGAGGGCCCCGACCGGCGCGCTGCCGTGGAGCGCCGGAGGGACCTCGTAGTCGAAATCGCGATCGAGCGCCCGCGCGTCGGCGAGCGGTCGGACCTGGGCGTGGAGGGTCTCGCTCAGCTCCGGCGCCGGAGAGGCGCGAGCGACCGCACCACGGCGACCACCGCGACGAGCGCGACGGTGGTGAGCAGCACGCGGCGCATCAGACCCCGGTCCTCTCCCACGTGAAGTCCGGGTCGTTGCGGCCGAAGTGACCGTAGGCCGCGGTCTTCTGGTAGATCGGGCGGCGCAGGTCGAGGCGCTCGACGATGGCCGCCGGGCGCAGGTCGAACTTCTCCTTGACCCACTTCTCGGCGGCGGCGCTGTCGCCGGTGCCGTAGGTCTCGACCAGGATCGAGATGGGCTGGGCCACGCCGATGGCGTAGGCCAGCTGGACCTCGCAGTGGTCCGCGAGACCCGCGGCCACGACGTTCTTGGCCACCCAGCGCGCGGCGTAGGCCGCAGAGCGGTCGACCTTCGACGGGTCCTTGCCGCTGAAGGCACCGCCGCCGTGGCGGGCCATCCCGCCGTAGGTGTCGACGATGATCTTGCGACCGGTCAGGCCGGCGTCGCCCAGCGGGCCGCCCACCTCGAACTTGCCGGTCGGGTTGATGTAGAGCTTGACGTCGTCGTTCCAGCGCCCGAAATCGTCGTCGATGACGGGGCGGATGACCTGCTGCGTGACCTCCTCGTGCAGGAGGTCGGCGGGGACGTCCGGTCCGTGCTGGGTGGACACGACCACGGCCGTGACCTCCTTCGGGACCCCGTCCTCGTACCTGACGGTGACCTGGCTCTTGCCGTCCGGGCGCAGGTAGGGAAGCGAGCTGCGCCGGGCGGCCGCGAGCCGCTCGCAGAGCCGATGCGCCAGGATGATGGGCAGCGGCATCAGCTCCTCGGTCTCGCGCGTGGCGTAACCGAACATGATCCCCTGGTCCCCCGCGCCCTGGAGGTCGTAGGGGTCGTCGTCGGACGGATCGGAGCGGGTCTCGAGCGCCCGGTCGACCCCCTGGGCGATATCGGGGCTCTGCTCGTCGAGGGCGACCGAGATACCGCAGGTGTCGGCGTCGAAGCCGTACTTCGCCCGCGTGTACCCGATGCGGCGGATCGTGTCGCGCGCGATGGTGGGGATGTCGACGTAGGTCTCGGTCGAGATCTCTCCGGCGATCACCACCTGCCCCGTCGTGATCAGCGTCTCGCAGGCGACGCGGCCCGTGGGGTCATCCTTGAGGACGGCGTCGAGGACCCCGTCCGAGATCTGGTCGGCGATCTTGTCCGGGTGCCCTTCGGTGACGGACTCCGAGGTGAAGAGATGCTCTGCCATGTGCCTTCCGGTTCGTTGCTACCGGCGGGCGACTCTAGCAACGCACCGGGCGACCGCCCCGCCGGAACGCGGGCGCCGGGACGACCCGGGGCCGAGCCCGCCCCGGGTCGGGTCACGGGTTGTGGGGCCTTGGCCACCGGCCCATCAAGCTCTCCGAATCGTGCACCGGTCCATCCGCGCAGCAGCGGGTAGCGCACCGCAACGGATCGAACCAGGCCCCCTGACAGCGCTTGTCGGTGTCGCCCGAATCCCGATCGAGGTGGCGAGCCGGCAACCTCTCACCCGGCGTGGACATCCCGCGGCTGCAGGTCCACCCGAACAGATGCGGGTTTGTCCCGGACCGATGCGGGTTTGCCCCGAGCCAATGCCGTCCGCCCCGATTAGCGTCACCGGCATCGCCGTCGGTGCCCGTGGTCGCCCGCGACCGACCACCGGCCCGCACCCGCGGGCCACGACGTCGGTAGGTGGAGAGCAGCGCGAAGTCGCCCGTGAGGACGGGACAGAAGGGGATCAGACCAATGGCAGACACGATGACCGACGTCCTCGTCTGCGGTTATCCGGACATCGAGACGGCCGAGCACGATTTCGACACCCTCATCGCCCAAGTGCAGGCCAAAGAGGTCGGCATCCAGGCGGTCATCCTCGTCACGCACGACGCCGACGGCGAGGTGGCGGTCCAGCGGACCGGCGACAACCTCGGCCGCACGGGCCTCAAGTGGGGTGGCGCGGTGGGCTTCCTGGTCGGCCTCGCGGCCCCGCCGCTCCTGGCGGCCACCGCCCTCGGTGCGGCCGGGGGCGGCATCGTGGGCAAGTTCGCGGCCACGCGCGTCGACTCCGGCCTGGGCGACATGATCGGCGAGAATCTCAAGCCGGGCTCGGCGGTCGTCATCGCCATGCTCGACGAGGATCAGCTGATGGGCGTCGAGCGCGCGCTCGGCGGTGCGCTGGCACGATCGCTGGCGAAGACCGAGAAGACCGGCGACGCGGCACTGAAGGACTCGCTGGCCGAGGCCATGGGCAAGTTCAAGCAGGACCGCACCAGGCTGCCGATCCCCGACCGCAACTTCGGTGGGGCGCTCGGGCGCACCATCGGCCGCTCGGTGCCGGATTGGTCGATGATCCCTGGCCCGCAGCCCCCCGAGGACGCGCCCAACGTGCTGCTCGTGCTGATCGACGACGCCGGTTTCGGCGGCCCGGAGACCTTCGGCGGCGGCATCAGCACACCGAACTTCCAGCGTGTCGCGGACAACGGGCTGACCTACAACCGCGTCCATGTCACGGCCGTCTGCTCGCCGACCAGGGCCGCGCTGCTGACCGGGCGGAACCACCACCGCGTCGGTTTCGGTGGCATCGCCGAGTTCCCCGGTCCATACCCCGGCTACACGGGCCAGCTACCCCGCAGTTGCGCACCCTTCCCGCGTGTGCTCAAGGAGAACGGCTACGTCACCGGCGGCTTTGGCAAGTGGCACCTCACGCCGGGCAAGGCGTTCGGTCCGGCGGGCTCGTTTGAGCGCTGGCCCCTGGCCTGGGGCTTCGATCACTTCTGGGGCTTCCTGAGCGGCGCCTCTGGCCAGTACGACCCGGTGGTCACGCAGGACAACACCATCATCGGTGTGCCCGAGGCGAAGGACGGGGAGACGTACTACTTCCCCGATGACCTGACGGACAAGTCCATCGAGTGGCTCCATGGCGTGCGGGCGCAAACCTCGGACAAGCCCTGGTTCCTCTACTACTCGACCGGCTGCTCGCACGCGCCGCACCAGGTGGAGAAGGAGTGGGCCGACAAGTACAAGGGGGCGTTCGACGACGGGTGGGATGCCTACCGTCGGCACACCTTCGAACGGCAGAAGGAACTTGGCATCATCCCGCCGGAGACCGAGCTGACGGAGCGTCCGGAGGTCTACAAGGCCTGGGATTCGCTGAGCGACGCCGAGAAGACCATCTACCGGCGCCAGATGGAGGTCTTCGCCGGCTTCTCCGAGAACGCCGACTGGAATGTCGGTCGGCTGTTGGATGCCGTCGAGGAGATGGGCGAGCTGGACAACACCATCGTCGTCTACATCTGGGGCGACAACGGCGCCAGCATGGAGGGCACCTTCACCGGGTCCTTCAACGAGACCACGTTCTTCAACGGCGTCATTCTGGAGCCCGCAGAGCAGCTCAAGCTGATCCAGGACAAGTTCGGCGGCGTCGAGGCATGGGGCAGCGAGAGCACCGCGCCGCACTTCGCGGCGCCGTGGGCCCATGCGAACAACACGCCCTTCCAGTGGGGCAAGCAGATGGGCAGCCACCTCGGTGGCACACGCGATCCGATGGCCATCTCGTGGCCCGAGCGGATCAAGGCCCGGGGTGAGCTCCGCAGCCAGTTCACCCATGCGATCGACGTCGGCCCGACGATCCTGGAGCTCATCGGCCTGCCGGTGCCGGACACGGTGGATGGCATCGACCAGCAGCCCATGGACGGGGCCAGCTTCGCCTACACGTTCGACGATGCGGACGCTGACGAGCAGCACGTCGTCCAGTACTTCGAGAACTTCGCCAGCCGGGCCATCTACAAGGACGGTTGGTGGGCCTGCGCGAAGCTGGACAAGCTGCCGTGGGACCTGAGCAAGCCCACGCTCGAGCGCTTCGGCCCCGACGTCTACGAGCCGGAGAACGACGTCTGGGAGCTCTACTACCTGCCGGACGACTTCTCGCAGGCCAACGACCTGGCCGCGGAGCGGCCCGACAAGCTCGCCGAGATGAAAGAGCTCTTCTGGCAGGAGGCCGAGCGCAACAACGTTCTCCCGCTCCTGGGAGGCTTCGCCGCCTTCTTCGGAGTCCTTCCGCCCATGCCCACCGAGACCCGCTTCGCGTTCGCCGGCGATGTGCAGAACGTGGCGATGACCCTGACGCCGAAGATCTTCGGCAGGACCTATGCCATCGAGGGCGAGCTCGAGGTGCCGGAGGGGGGCGCCGAGGGCGTGATCGTGGCCAACGCCGATGCCATCGGCGGCTACGCACTCTGGGTCGACGAGCAGGGCCGTCTTCAGTAC
>JARFPS010000306.1 GCA_029288175.1 Miltoncostaea sp.
CCCGCGGTAGGTCGTGGCGATGAGGCGGTCACCGTCGCCGACCATGTCCACCCGCCCCTCGTCGGCGCCCGGCACCCCCAAGGCCCTCGCGCCGGCGAGATACCAGGGATCGCCGTTGACGTAGAGCGCCCACCAGCGCCCGCGCGAGGCGCCGTCGGGCGCGTCGCGCCCGGACACCTCGACCTCCGCGTGCGTGATGGACACCGTTCCGCCCCACGAGGTGTGGGCGCCGGCCTGCGCGCCCTGGAACATCGAGACGACGGGGTCCACCGGGCGATCGAGCCCCTCGGGAAGCGCGGCGTAGGCGGCGTCGGGATCCTCCGGAACCCAGGCCGCGTAGAGGCCCTGGATCTCGGCGAGAAGATGCGGTGGCACGACGGCAGGAGCCTCGTCCGGCTCGTCGGCCGTCGTCGCGTCGTTCGTCGTGTGGGCCCCCATGGGGTCCTCCTCTCGGCTGGCCGGATGAGCTGCGGGCAACGTGCGCTGAGCGACATTGAGCCCGAGGAGGCGCGCGCGGTCGTCCGTGTCGGGCCGCGGAGGGCGGGGCGCACGCCGCACGAGAACGGGGAGACCCCCGCCGCCGCCCGGCGGTCACACCGCGCCTCCTCGTTCCGGCCGGGAGGGGGGCTGGCATGATCGCGCGCGAGGCCGGTATCGCGGTCTTCCCGCACGGCAAGGGGCGGGTCTGCGGATTCCCACCACGGCCGGCCATGTGAGGTTGCGAGGGCCACAAGGAGATCGGGCAGTCCCGATCGTGGGTGGGCGTCGTCCCGACGCCCACGAGACGATGGGCGTGCGCGACAACAGAAGGGACGGACGATGTCGACGCGGCGGATCCTGCTTCTGGCGCTCGGAGGGGTCGCGGTGCTCGTGTCGCTCGCCTTTCTGGCGACCGGCGGCTTGGCGCTCTGGCTCGACTCCACGCGGGACGACGACGGCTTCTTCACCACCTCCACGGAGCCCTTCGAGACCACCGCGTTCGCCCTCGAATCCGAGGATCTCGACGTGGCCTCCGACGCCCCGGGGTGGCTCTTCGGCTCCGGGCGCTTCGGCGACATCCGCCTCCGCGGCGAAAGCCTTGATCCGAGCCGCGCGATCTTCCTCGGGATCGGCGACCGGGAGGCCGTGGCGAGCTACCTGGACGGCGTCGCGGTCGACGTGGTCACCGACGTCAACTTCGAGCCCTTCGAGCCGACCTACCGCCGCGAGGCCGGGGCCCGCGCCCCAGGCGCCCCCGGGGACCAGACGTTCTGGGAGGCGTCGGCGCAGGGTCGCGGACCACAATCGCTGCGCTGGACGGTTGAGCCGGGGGAGTGGACGGTCGTCGTGATGAACGCCGACGGCGCCCGCGGCGTGGGCGTGGACCTCCAGCTGGGGGCGAACATCGGCTTCGTCCGCGGCATCGGCATCGGGTTCCTCGCCGCGGGGGCCCTTCTGCTGCTGGGCGGAGCCGTGATGATCTGGCTGGGCGCGTCGCGCGATCCGAGCGAGACGGAGCCCACCGACGCCACGGGAGGGATCGGTCTGACCGATGCGACCAGAGACGGCCCTGGGGAATCGCGGGGGGATGACCCCGGGCGGGGCGGCGACCCCTCTCCCGGGCCCTAGGCCACGTCGCGTCATCACCGCGGGGGTCGACGTTGGAGCTACGCGTCCTGTTTCTCGGCACCGGCGCGCGCGCTCCGACCCCCGAGCGGCTGGTCGCATCGACGATGCTGATCCGCGGGGCCGAGCACATCCTGGTCGACTGCGGCGAGGGGACGGTGCGCCGGATGCTGACGTCGATCGCCGGCCTCGGGCAGCTCAGCACGATCCTCCTCAGCCATACCCACGCCGACCACGTCCTGGGTCTGCCGGGCCTTCTCGCGACACTCTCCGAGCAGCGGCGCGCGCCGCTGGTGGTGGCCGGCCCCGCCGGCATCCGCGAGCTGATCGAGGGCTTCCGTCCCCACTTCGGGACGTTGCGCTTCCCCATGCAGATGGTCGAGCTGGGCGCGGGGGAGGCGATCGATCGCGACGGCTATCGGCTGGAGACGCTCCAGGCGCGGCATCGCGGCGAGGCGCATGCGTGGATGCTCTCCGAGCCCACGCGGAGAGGGCGACTCGACGTCGAACGAGCCATGGCCGGCGGGGTCGCCGGCGAGGGCCTCGGTCGCCTCGCCGCCGGCGAGGACGTGGGCGGCGTCCGCGCGCGCGAGGTCGTCGGCCCGCCCCGGCCGGGGCGGCGGGTCATCATCTCCGGCGACACGGCGCCCGCGCCGGCGGTGGAGGAGGCGGCGCGAGGCGCGGATCTCCTGGTCCACGAGGCGACCTTCCTCGAGTCCGACCGCGCTCTGGCGCGGCAGACCGGGCACTCGACCGCGGCCGACGCGGCGGCGCTGGCGGCCCGAGCCGACGTCGGGATGCTCGCCTTGACGCACCGCTCGTCGCGGTACCGTGACGAGGACGTGGCGGCGGAGGCCGCCTCCCAGTTCCCGAGGTCGGTGGTGCCGCGCGATCTGGATCTCATCGAGATTCCGTTCTCCGACCACGGCCCCCCGCGACTGCTGCGCGGCGGGGGGAGGGCGATCGAGCGCAGCTGAGCGCTTCCTGCCGGACCGCTGCCGGCGCCACCCGGCCCACAGTCACCCACCGGGCTCGCGCAGGCCCGGGCTCACACATGTGACGGCGGCCCGGGCGACCTCCCTCAGCCCAGTGCCGAGAAGGCCTCGTAGACCATGAAGGCCGGCCAGACGAGGCCCTGCAGGACGGCGAGGGGGTACTCCCACCAGGAGTCCGCCTGCTGCCAGAACCACACCCACGCCCCGAAGATGCCGAAGAAGTAGAGGACTCCGCCACCGGCGGCGGCGCCCGTGTTGCCGTTGGTACTGCTCATCTGTCCCCCGTTCGATCGTAGGGCGAGCCCCGACCCGGCCACGTCGCCGACGAGATCGTCCTCACGGGGCCTCCCACATCAGATCCGGATGGAAGTCGTAGCCCCACGGGAGCCCGAGGTTCTTCCAGCCGTTCCTCATGTGCTTGCCGTGATAGACGCTCCCCGGGTCGTCGACCCTGTCCCCCTCGAAGCCGTTGACGATGTTGTAGGCGCTGGTGAACCCCGCCTCGGCGAGGGCGTTGACGGCCATCGCACCGCGACCGCCGGTCGCGCACATGACGAGGATCGTGTCGGTGACGCCGAACGCCTCCTTCGCCGTGGCGACGAACTCGGGGTTGGGCTCTCCGGAGCACCCGGGCGGACGGCCCGGCATCGACGGTCCCTCGGGGTCGAACCTCGGAAAGACCAGCGGGATGTTGCGCGCCATCTCGGCATGCCCGCCGAAGACGTACTCCTCGAACGTGCGGACGTCGAGGATGTGCACCCCGTCGGGGTCGGCCTCCCACATCCGAAAGGCCTCGCCCGGCATCAGATAGAGGCCGAGCGTCGTGGCGTTCACCTCCGGCACCTCGTGAACCGCCATGGCGTCGCCTCCTTGTCGATCGTCGCCGTCGGCCCGCGACACGGACGGGCGGTTCGGGGATGGTGTCGGCGGCGATGGGGGCCTCCATCGTGAGTTCCGCGGACCCACGGGGCGGGAAGGCCGCACCCCCGAGCGATCCGCGCGCCCCGATCGGCGTCCCCGCCGATGCCGGCGGTCCACGGCCGCGCGCGTGGCTGAGCCTGCGGTTCGCCTGGCCGCCGGGTGGACGGGCACCCATCCGACCCCTCCGGCCGCCCAACCGACCCCGCACCCGCCGTCGAGGCGAAGACGTGCGTGTGGCGGCGCCACCCGACGTACTCCTGCACGAGAAAGGCCCGCCGGAGCGGGGCCTTTCGCAGTGGGCAGTACTGGATTCGAACCAGTGACCTCCCGCGTGTGAGGCGGGCGCTCTCCCGCTGAGCTAACTGCCCGGGATGCGTGATGAGGCTAGCACCGGCAGGATTGGCGGGCAGACACCGCCGCCGGGGGGCTCATGAGGTTCATCGCGCTGATTCTGATCGTCCTGGCCGCAATGGTCGCGGTCGGGTGCGGGGGCGACTCCGACGAGCCCGCCGCGTCGGCGACCACAGCCGGAGCCGCCTCGGACCAACGCTTCCCGGACGTGGTCGATGTCCGGATCGAACCCTCCGGCGAGGTGTTCGACGTGGCCGTCACCCTGAGCTCGCCCTACGACACGCCGGAGCGTTACGCGGACGCCTGGCGGATCCTCGCGCCCGACGGCGAGGTGCTCGGGGAGCGCGTGCTCACGCACGACCACGCGAACGAGCAGCCCTTCACGCGGTCGCTGAACGGTGTGGAGATCCCGGCCGAGGTCCAGGTCGTGACGATCCAGGGCCGCGACCTGGTGAACGGCTACGGCGGTGGCGACGCGCAGGTCGCGCTGCCCGGCCGAGGCTAGGGCGCACGCCGCTCCGGACCTGCCGGAGCGGCGTGCGCGGTCAGCTCGTGGGCGGCGCGATCTGCAGGACGCGGTTCTCGCCCGGGTCGGTCACCCACAGCGATGCCGCGCCGTAGGCGATCGAGGGTGTCCCGTCGATCGGGAGACCGACGTGGCCCGTCACGCTGCCGTTCGCGGCGTAGCCCACGAGCCCCCAGCCGGACGCGCCCTGGGGCTCGGCCTCCTGCGGCCAGATCTGCCAGGTCGAGTAGACGACCCCGCCGCCCACGACGATCGACCCTCCGACGTTCACGTCGAAGTCGGTCGGGAACTCGAGGATCTCGTCCCGCCCCTTCGTCGGCGAGATCCGCGTCACGCCGCCGAGGCCGGTGGTGCCCACCGAGCTTGTCCAGAAGTTGCCCTGCCCGTAGGTGACACCCTGGAAGGCGCTGAAAGACGACACGCGGCGCAGCACCCGCAGGTCGCCGGGGCGGCGGGTGACGAGCTTGAGACCGTTGAACGAGTAGATCCGGCCCCGCTCGACGAAGAAGTCCGTGGGCTTCATCCACCGCCGGGTGACCGCGCGGAGGCGCTTGCGATCGATGCGCGTCAGCGGGCCGCGCGCGGTGACCTTGTTGCCGAGGGGGGCGACCCACAGGGCGCCTGCCCCCGCACGGATCCGAGCGGGCCGACCCGGCACGCGGGTCCGCGTGGCCCGTCCGACGATCCGCCCGGTCTTCGGGTTCACCGACGCGACGTAGCTCCTGGCGTCCTTGCGCCAGAGCACCCACACGCGGCCGTAGCCCTCGGTGGCGTCGACGATCGTCCCCGGAAAGCGCGCGGTGGATGCCGGCTCGGCGTCACCGGCCGACAGCTTCAGCAGCGTGCCGCCCTTGGTGGCCACCCACGCGGCGTCGTAGGCGTAGCGGATCAGGGTCGGCGACTCGTCGATCGGGTACGTGGCCGTGACGGTCGGCTCGCCCAGCCCGTTGGTGACCGGAGCCGCCGCGGCGCCGCTCGCCGCGATCAGCGCAAGCCCCGCGCCCGTCGCGAGCGCAACGGTGAATCGACCCATGACTTATCCCCGAGTTCGTCCCACGACGTCTCCGCCATATCGGCGGGGTCTGCGGACGACTCAACACCGGGCGCGTGGCCGGACGGCCGCGGTAAGTCCGCGCCGCCGGAGGAGTCGAAGCGGAGAGGGTGGGATTTGAACCCACGAGGCGGGAAGCCCACCTACGCGATTTCCAGTCGCGCTCCTTAGACCGCTCGGACACCTCTCCGCGCCCCGGGGCGCGGAGCCCCGAGGTGCGCGATCGTAGCGCACCTCCCGGGGCGCTCCCCGCCCCCCGCCGACCGGGCGTAGCCTGCCCGCACGTCCAGCTCAGACCGCGGCTGCGCCTTCTGTTCCATCGCCCGCGGGGAGGCCCCCGCCCGCCTCGTAGTCGACGAGACCGAGGTGCTGGCATTCCTCGACAGGCGACCGCTCTTCCACGGCCACGTGCTGGTCGTTCCACGTGGGCACGTCAAGACGATGGACCGGTTGCCACCGTCGCTCCGCGCGCCCTTCCTCGACACCGTCCAGCGGGTGCAGAGGGCGGTCGAGGCCGGCATGGAAGCCGGCGGATCGCTGCACATCGTCAACAACACCGTGAGCCAGAGCGTGCCCCACCTGCACTACCACGTGATCCCCCGCACCAAGGGAGACGGCCTGCGCTTCTGGCTCGGGCCGCGACACCCCTACACATCCGACGACGAGGCCGATCGCGTGCTCGATCGCATCCGCGCGGCCCTCCCCCACGCGGGGTCCTGACGGGCCGATCGGGCGCCGCGGGGCGCGTGCTAGCCTCGCCCGCGGAGGGGTGGCAGAGCGGTCGAATGCGGCGGTCTCGAAAACCGTTTCGGGCGGTTACGTCCGACGTGGGTTCAAATCCCACCCCCTCCGCTGGTCCGCTGAACGACCCCGCCGCCGCTTGGCCGGGGCGCGGCGGCCTCGACATCGACTCGCGACCGTGAGGCGATGAGCGACGGCAGCCGCCTTGCCGAGGTCTTTCGGGACATCCAGCACGGGCTTCCCCGCCAGGGCCCCGGCACCGACGCCGCGACGTTGCGCGCGCTGGAGTTGTGTGCGGAGCTGCCCGAGTCGCCACGGGTGCTGGACATCGGCTGCGGACCCGGGATGCAGACGATGGCCATCGCACGTGCGATCGAGGCTCAGGTGGTGGCGATCGACCTCGACGGTGCCTACCTGGCGCAGCTGAACGACGCAGCCGGACGGGCCGGATTGGCGGAGAGGATCCTGACCCGACAGCTGGACATGAGAGACCTGCCGTTCGGTGACGGCGAGTTCGATGTCGTCTGGTCGGAGGGATCGGCGTACATCATGGGTTTCTCGTCCGCGCTGGCGGAGTGGCGGCGGCTCCTTCGGCCGGGCGGCTATCTGGTTCTCAGCGAGCTCTGCTGGACGTCCGATCGACCGCCGAAGCCGGTCGCCGACTTCTTCGCGGAGGAGTACCCGCCGATGACCGACATCCCGACGCGAGCGGCCGAGATGGCGACGCACGGCTACGACATCGTCGAGCACTTCAGCCTGCCCGAGGAAGGATGGTGGAGGCAGTACTACACCCCTTTGGAGCGGAAGCTGCCGGCGCTCCTCGCGCGGTATTCCGATGATCGGGCCGCGCGCGGACTGGTCGAGTGGACCCGGCGTGAGATCGACATGCGCCGTCGGTACGGCGGCTTCTACGACTACGAGTTCTTCGTGGGTCGCGCCGGAGAGTGACCCGGCGATCGACGGCGCGCTCGGCCCGAGCCGCCACCGCATGGTCGTCCGGAGACTCCCCGCCCAACGTGACCCGGATCGGAGCGTTCGGAGGCAGGCCCCCGCGAGGGTCGGCTGCGGGTGCACTAGCCTCCGGCCGTGACCGACGTCTCGCTCGATGCCCGCTATCGCGCCCTGCACCGGCTCGACAGCGCGGCCAACCGCCTGATCCGCGCCGACATCTGGCCCGAGGGCGACGACTTCGGCCAGCAGTCGTTCATCACTCCGCGCTACATCGACGAGATCGTGCGCCGCTCGCCGATCGGCGCCGAGGATCACGTGCTCGACATCGGCAGCGGGGCGGGCGGCCCCGCCGTGCGCCTGGCGGAGACGGCTGGCTGCCGGGTCACCGGCATCGAGCCGAACGAGGTGGGCGTGGAGGTGGCCCGAGAGCTGGCGCGGGTCGCCGGCCTGGGCGAGCGGGTGCGCTTCGATCGAGGCGACGCGCGAGACCTCCCCTACCCCGACGAGGCCTTCGACGTGGCCGTCAGCCTCAACGTGCTGAACGTGATCGAGGACAAGGCGGGCCTGCTGTCGGAGGTGCGCCGGGCGCTGCGCCCGGGTGGACGCCTGGTGCTCCTGACCGGGACGTTCCGCCTCGACGCCGACGACGCCGAGACGCGCCGCCGCCTGACGCGTCAGGACACGGTGCCGCTCTTCGACGACACCGCCGAGGGCTACCGCGAGCTGATCGAGCGGGCGGGCTTCGCGATCGACGAGGTGACCGAGTACATCGCGGACTTCCGACGTCAGATCGCCCGCTGGGGAGAGGCCAACCGCCGTCACGAAGGGGAGCTCGCCGCCGAGCAGGGCCCCGAGGCCGCCGCCCGGCACCTGGACTACTTCGCCACCTACCTGCGGCTGGTGGAGGAGGGGCGCGCGGCGAACCACCTCTTCCTGGCCACCGCCGCCTCCGGGGTCACGCCGGACCGAGGATGAAGTCGGTGGTGGAGCGACGGGTCGCGCCGTCGTCGTCGAACGCCGTGTGGCTGTCGGCGCCCGAGCCCGGCCCCGGCGCGACGATCAGCCGGGCGTCGGCCCGCCCGAAGACCTGCTCGCGCTCCGCAAAGACCTGCATCCCCAGCAGCGGGACGCCGTTGCGCTCGCCGGGACGGCGCAGCCGGCGCTCCAGGGCGTTCGAGACCAGGTAGAGAACCGACTTGTGGTACGCCGGACCCACCGTGTCGCGGCGCTCGGTCTCGTCGTCCAGCACGAACACCGCCAGCCGATCGAGCAGGTCGTCCTCGACGGCCGGGAGGTAGGTCGCCCGGAAGAGGTCCACGGTGCAGGCCGGCGCCCACAACGAGCAGCTGGCCACGCGCGGCCGCGCCCATCGGGCGGCGCCCGTGGCGGCGCCGAGCTCGTCGAGCAACGCGATGGTCGGAGCCAGAAAGATGGACCCGGCGCTGTGGGCGGCCAGGTGCAGCTCGATCGGCGGGCCCCGGCGGCGCGACAGGTCGGCGAGCGCCTCGGCGGCCACACGGGCCGCGCCCCCCTGGTCCGAGGCGCCAAGGCCGTTCTCCTTGATCTCGTCCCAGAGGGTCTTGACGCCCGCGGCTCGCGCGGCCGGC
>JARFPS010000009.1 GCA_029288175.1 Miltoncostaea sp.
GGCCTGCTGGCCGACGGCACGAAGGTGCCGCCGGTGCGCGACGGCCGGCCGGTGGCGATCGGCGTGGGCCGTCAGGTGGTGCTGGAGCGGCTGCGGCAGGGCCTTGACGTGTGGTTCGACCACGAGGTCATCGGCCTGCTGCGATCGGGCGACCGCGTCGCGGGCGTACGGGTGCGCGGCGCCGAGGGTGAGCGCGAGGTGCCCGCCGACATCGTGGTCGGCGCCGACGGGACGCAGTCGGGCGTGCGCGACCTGGCGGGCATCGATGCCGTGCTGACGCTCTCCGACACCGCGTTCGTGGGGTTTCGGAGCCCGGTGCGCGGGCCCGAGCCGTTCCTCATCCACTTCACCGGCGACGGGCGGCAGCTGACGCTGCTCGACTGGCCCGGCGGCAGCGCGGGCGGTTGGCAGATCGATCGCCCCGAGGGGGGCGCCGAGGTCGCGCTGGCCCCGGGGGTGGAGGCCTTCAAGCGGGCCTATCTGCGCCTGATGCCCGCCGCCGCCGATGCGATCGCGCCCGTCGAGGAGCTTCGCTACCGCGAGGTCACCGAGGTCAGCTGCGAGACCTGGTGGCGCCCCGGCGTCGTGTTGATCGGCGAGGCTCTGCACGCGATGAACCCCGAGGCGGGCATCGGGAGCGGCCTGGGCATGGCCGACGCCCACGCGCTCGCCATCGCCATCGCTCAGAACGCCGACGACGCCGACCGCGCGCTGGCCGAGTACGAGCGCTGGCGCCGGCCCGCGGTGGCTCCGTACCTGGCCGTCGGCTCCCAGGGGGTGCGCCCGCTGGAGCGCCGCGAGCCATCTCCCGAGGAGCGGTGGCCGCCGGAGGAGCCCTAGGCCCGCGTCGGTGGCGCGTCGTGCGGACGGAATGGCGTCATCCGCGAGCGACCACGGCCCCGGTCGCCCGTAGTCTGGCCATCAGACGAGCCCAGGAGAGGGGCACCGGTGGCCTACACCGAAGCATCGATCCCCGATCTGACCGGCCGCACCGCCGTCGTGACCGGCGCCAACGGCGGCCTGGGGCTGGCCACGACCACCGCGCTCGCCGGGCGGGGCGCCCACGTGGTGATGGCCGCGCGCAACCAGGGCAAGGCCGCGACCGCGCGCGAGGGCGTGCTGGCCGAGGACCCCGGCGCGTCGCTGGAGGTGGTGGAGCTCGACCTGGGCTCGCTGGCGTCCGTACGGGGGGCGGCCGACGCGGTGCTCGCGGCGCACGAGCGCATCGACATCCTTGTCAACAACGCGGGGGTCATGGCGATGCCCAACCTGGTCACCGCCGACGGCTTCGAGATGCAGCTCGGCATCAACCACCTCGGCCACTGGGCGTTGACCGCACACCTGATGCCGGGCCTGCTGGCCGCCGATGCGGCACGGGTCGTGACGGTCACCAGCATCGCTCGCCATCAGGGCAAGCCGGTCGATCCTTCCAACCCGAACATGGAGGGCATCTACGACCCATGGGCCGCCTATGGGCGGGCCAAGCTCGCGAACTTCCACTTCGCCATCGGGCTGCAGCGCGACTTCAGGGCGGCCGGCGCGAGCGCGGCGAGCCTGTCGGCCCACCCCGGGCTGACCAACTCCGAGCTGCAGGCGACAACGATCGCCGAGGGGGGCGCCGGTTTCCAGGGCCGTCTGTGGCACACGCTGGCCCGCGTCACCGGCATGAGCACCACGGCGGGCGCCCGCCCGCAGCTCAGGGCGGCCACCGACCCGGCCGCGCAGGGCGGCGAGTTGTACGGCCCGCGCTTCGGCACCCGCGGCCCGGCGGTGCGGCTTCGCTATCGGACGGGCGGGTTGGACGACGGCATCGCGGCCCTGTGGCAGGTGTCCGAGCGCGAGACGGGGGTCGCCCTCGGGGTGGGCTGATCCTGTCGGGGTCCGTCGGGCCCCGCGCCGTTCGCGGGCGCTGAGCGCGGCCGAGGGTCCCTTTCCGTCCGCGGCCCGCCATCGCTAGCCTCATCGACGGCGCCCGCACGACCCCCCGCGATCAGGAGAGCCGGCACACCCTTGTTCCTCGCCCTTGCGGAGATGCGTCGGGCCAAGGCCCGCTTCGGCATGCTCATCGTGTCGATCGCCCTGCTGGTGTTCCTGATCCTGTACCAGCAGTCGCTGCGCAACGGGCTGCTCAACTCGTTCATCGGCGCGATCACCACCCAGAGCGCGCCGGTGCTCGTCTACAGCGTCGACGGCCAGCGCGTCATCCAGGGCAGCGTCATCACGCCGGACGCCGAGGCCCTGGTCGCCTCGGCCGAGGGCGTGGGCGAGATGGGCCGGCTGGCCCAGGGGACCTTCAGCGTCACGACGAGCGAGGGGGCCTTCGACGCCTCCCTGATCGGCTACGAGCGGCCCTCGCTCGGCGCTCCCGAGACGCTGACCGAGGGTCGTCTGCCGGCCGGCCCCGATGAGGCCGTGGCCAGCGACGTGGACGCCGCCGACGGCTTTGACATCGGCGACGTGGTCACGGTGCAGCCGGGCGGGCTCGAGATCGAGGTGGTCGGCCTGGCGAAGGACGCCCAGCTCAACGCCGGGCCCACGCTGTTCGTGACCTACCCCACCTATCTCGATGCGGTGGTGGCACAGAACCCCGACGCCGGGGAGCCTCCCCCCAACGTCATCGCGCTGGCTCCCGCGGACGGCGTGAGCGACGCCGAGCTCGTCGCCAACGTCAACGCGCAGTCGGACGACCTCGACGCGCTCACCAAGGACGACGCGGCGCGCGAGACGCCGGGCGTGTCGCAGATCCAGTCGTCGTTCCTCATCATCTTCGCGTTGTACGCCCTGGTCGTGCCGTGCATCACCGGCCTGTTCTTCCTGATCGTGACCTTCCAGAAGGCCGCCGCGCTGACGCTGCTGCGCGCCGTCGGCGCGCCCGCGCGGAGGCTGGTCGGCGCGTTGCTCATCCAGGCGACGGCCATCCTCGGTCTGGGCTACCTGCTCGGGGTGCTGCTGTACGCACCGGTGTCGCAGCAGCGGCTCGGCGGCATCGCCCTGAGCTTCGAGACGACGGCGGTGGTCGTGTGGGCGCTGATCCTCGGGGCCGGCGGGCTGCTCAGCTCGCTGTTCGCCGCGCGGCGCGTGCTCCGCATCGACCCCATCCGGGCCACGACCGGCGCGGGGGTGGGCGCATGAGGCTGGCGCTTCGCGAGCTGGTGCGGCGGCCGGCGCGGTTCGTGACCGCCACGCTCATCCTGACGGTCATCGCGATCCTGCTGATGTTCCTCGGCGGCCTCCTCGACGGCCTGATCCGCTCCACGACCGGCGCGGTTCGCGCGCAGGATGCCGACCTGATCGTCTACAGCGACACCTCGCAGGCCTCGTTCCTGCGCAGCCGCATCGACCCGGCCACGCGCGCCGTGGTGGAAGAGGTGCCCGGCGTCTTTGAGGTCGGCGGCATCGGCGTGGTCCAACTGGGCGCCCGCGTGCCGGGCAACGGCCCTCGCGACCTGGCCAACGTGGCGCTGTTCGGCTACGAGCTCACCCCGGACGGCGTGCCCGACCCGCCCGCGCCGGGCACCGCCTGGGCCGACGAGGTGCTGCGCGATGACGGGGTCGAGGAGGGGCAGACGATCGCCCTCGGCCCGGCTCGATCGCCGATCACCGTCGCCGGCTTCGTGGAGGACACCAGCTACCTCGGCCAGGGCGGCCTCTGGGCCGAACCGGCCACCTGGCGCGCCGTCCTGGCGCGCAACCGGCCCGACGCGCGCCTGGGCCCCGGGGTGTTCCAGGCGCTGGTGGTCCGGGTCGAGGGCGCATCGCCCGGTGAGGTGGCCGGGGCGATCGACGCCGCCACCGGCTCCACCGAGACGCTGACCGTCGATGCGGCCATCTCCGAGCTGCCCGGGGTGGAGGAGCAGCAGAGCACCTTCAACCAGATCATCGGGGTGACCGTCGTGGTGGCCCTGGTGGTGATCGCCCTGTTCTTCGCGCTGCTCACCGTGGAGCGCACCGCGCTGTACGGGGTGCTCAAGGCATTGGGCGCCCGTTCGCGCACGCTGTTCCTGGGCCTGGTGGTCCAGGCCGTCATCCTCACCGCCATCGCGTCCGCCGTCGGCGCGGGGATGGTGCTCGTCATCGACAGGCTCATCCCGCCCGGCTCCATCCCGCTGTACGTCGCGCCCTCGCGTCTTGTCCTCAGCGCCGTCCTTCTCGTCCTCGCCGCCATCGTCGGTTGCGCCTTCTCGCTTCGGCGGGTGCTGCGCGTCGACCCGGCCTCCGCACTCGGGAGCTCCTCATGAACGACCGCCCCATCGCCCTCGACATGCGCGACGTGCGCAAGGTCTACCGCGTGGGCGACAGCGACATCGTCGCGCTCGATCACGCCACGCTCTCCGTGGAGAGGTCCGAGATGGTGGCGCTGGTCGGCCCGTCGGGCTCCGGAAAGACCACGCTCTGCTCGATCGCCGGCGGCATCCTGTCGCCCACCGAGGGGCGCATCGTCGTGGGAGGCGAGGACATCACCGGCCACAGCGAGTCGCAGCTGACCTCGTTCCGGCAGCGCAAGGTGGGCTTCGTGTTCCAGTCGGTCAACCTGGTGCCGTTCCTCACCGCGCGCGAGAACCTGCTGGTGGTCGACGAGCTCGGCCGGCGCACCGGCGCCGCGGCGCGCGAGCGCGCCGACGAGCTGCTGGACGATCTGGGCCTGACCGACCGCTCCAAGAACCTCCCCTCGCAGCTGTCGGGCGGCCAGCGCCAGAGGGTCGCCATCGGACGGGCGCTGATGAACGACCCCGAGCTGGTGCTCTTCGACGAGCCCACCTCGGCCCTGGACACCGAGCTGGGCGCCCAGGTGATGGAGCTGATCCGCTCGGAGGTCACCTCGAGCAACACGGCGGCCATCGTCGTGACCCACGACGAGCGCATCACCGACTACTGCGACCGCAGCGTCAACATCGTCGACGGCAAGCTCCAGGCCGCCTAGCCGCGGCCGGCGGGGCGGGCGGCCTCGTCGATCTGTGAGAGTCGACCCGTGAGCGATCCCGTCTTCCTCATCACCGGCGCATCGAGCGGCATCGGCGCGGCCACCGCGCGGCGCGCGGCCCGTGCCCGCTACCGCATGGCGCTGACCTCGCGGGCCGCCGAGCGCGTGGAGCCCCTCGCGGCCGAGCTGGGCGGCACCGACCGGGCCGTCGGCATCGCCTGCGACGTGACCGAGTGGACCGAGGTTGAGCGCGCCGTGGAGCGCACGCTGTCGACCTTCGGGCGCATCGATGTCGTCTTCGCCAACGCGGGCTTCGGCGCGAGGCGCGGCTTCCTCAAGGAGAGCCCGGAGCACTGGCGGGAGATGGTGCTGACCAACGTGCTGGGGGTGGCCCACACGGTGCGCGCCACCGTCGAGGCGCTCGACGCGACGGACGGCCACCTGCTGATGACCGGCTCGGTCGCGGGGCATGTCTCGCCGCCCGGATCGGTGTATGCGGCCACCAAGCACGCCGTGAGGTCGCTGGCCGAGTCGGCCCGCGCCGAGCTGTTGGAGCGTGGCATCTGCGTGACGCTGATCTCGCCCGGCAACACCGACACGCCGTTCTTCGACAACACCCCCGAGTTCGCCCTGCAGGACGACGACGTGGCGCGCGCCGTGATGTACGCGGTGTCGGAGCCCGCGTCGGTCGGCATCAACGAGATCCTGATGCGCCACCCGCGCCAGGAGCGCTAGGGCCGGGGATCAGCTCGAGACGCGCTCGATGGCCAGCACCACCACGTCGTCGCGCAGCGTGTCCGCCTCGTGCCGTCGCGCCGCCTCGACCAGGCGGTCCAGCCGCGCCTCGAGCGCCGAGCGCCGCTCGTCGTGGAGGATCGCGCAGGCGCGCTCGGTGCCGAACAGGTCGTCGCCGTTGCGGGCCTCGATCAGCCCGTCGGTGTAGAGCACCAGCGTCGCGCCGCGCGGCAGGGCGCTGTGCGTGACCGGCCAGTCCTCCTCGTCGAGCACGCCGAGCAGGGGCCCGGCGGCGTTGGGGGTGAGCGGCCGGCAGCCGTTGCCCGACAGCACGAGCGGCGCCGGGTGGCCCGCGGGCGCGAAGCTCACCGAGCCGCGGGTGTCGATCAGGGCGTAGATCGCCGAGGCGAAGTCGCCGCGCAGGCGCCGCTCCGGCGTGGCTAGCTGCGCGTTGAGGGCGGCCATGACGGCCGCGGGGTTGGGGTTCACCGACACCAGCGTGCGCCAGGCGAAGCGCAGGCCGGCCGCGGCCGCCGCCGCGGGCGCGCCGTGGCCCGCCATGTCGCCCACCATGACTGCGATGCGCCCGTCGTTGAGCAGCACGGCATCGTAGAAGTCGCCTCCCACCAGCAGGGCGCGCTCCGAGGGCTGGTACCGCGCGGCGATGCGAAAGCCCGGCGTGGAGGGGAGCCGCTCGGGCAGGAGCCCGTTCTGCACCGTCTCCCACAGCTCGCGCTCGGTCTTCTGGGCCGCCTCGCGACGTGCCGCGGCCGCCACGGCCTCGCGCTCGGAGGCCAGCTCGCTCTGCATGACGTTGAACCCGTCCACCAGCTCCGACAGCTCGGTGACGGCGCCCTCCTCCTTGGGCACCGGCTCGCTGAAGCGACCGTGCGCGACGCGGCGCACACCGGCGGCCACCTGGCCCACGGGGCCGACGACGCGGCGCCAGCCATGGGCGCTCGCCACCGCCACCACGATGAGCGCCAGCACGGCCGCCACGATGACCGCGATCAGCGTGATGGTCTGGTTGCGGTCGGCCTCCGACAGGGTCTCCTCGGTCTGCGCCTCGATCTCGTCGAGCAGGCGCTGGTACTCCGCCCGGAAGGCGTCGAACAGGACCTCGCCGGTGCCGCCGTTGACCCGGCGGATGGCCTGCTCCTCGCGTCCGGTGCGGCGCAGGCGGATGAGCTCCACCGCCTCGTCGAACCATGCGTTGAGCGTGCGGTCCACCGCCTCGGCGGTCTCGATCAGCTCGGGGTCGTCCTCCAGCGCGCGCACGAGCGCCCCCACCGTGCCGGTGCCCTCCTCGAGATCGCCGTAGCGGTCGCGGGCCTCCGTGTAGCGCTGCAGGTCGTCGCCGCGGGCCACCAGGATGTACCCGCGGTTGGCCGACTGCGCCGTCAGCGCCTCCACCAGCAGGTCGTTGGCGGCGTCCTGGCGCTCGCGGGCCTGCTCCGCGCCGTCGCGGAAGTCGCGCGCCGTGACCACCGTGCCCACGATGGCCACGCCGATCAGAACGGCCAGGACGGCCGCCAGGAGCGCCACCTGGCGTGTCAGCACTCCGCGAAGCGAGCCGGGCTCGCGTCGGCGGCGGCTCAGGCCGGGCCCCCGGGAGTGGCGACGCGACGTATGTGGGGACGTTCCCGCATCGGAACCGAGCACCCTAGCGGGCTCTACGCGGCGCGAGCAGTGTTCCCGCGTGGCGCGCGAACCGCTCGGCTGCCGCGGGTCTCGCGGTCCCTGGCACGGAGGGACTCGGCGTCGGTCCGCACGCTCAGGACTCCTGGGCGTCCTCCTCGGCGGCCGTGAGGTCCGAGAGGATGGACCGCACGAGCCCGGGACCCTCGTAGATGAGAGCGGTGTAGAGCTGCACCAGCGAGGCGCCGGCGGCGAGCTTCTCGCGCACGTCCGACGCGTCGAAGATGCCGCCCACCCCGATGATGGCGAGCCGCTCGCCCGCCCGGTCCCGCACCCGGGCGACCAGCTCCGAGCTGCGGGTGGCCAGCGGCAGGCCGCTCAGCCCGCCGGGTTGGTCGGCGTGGGGCGAGGACAAGCCCTCGCGCGCCAGCGTGGTGTTCGAGACGACCAGCCCGTCCAGGCCGATGTCCAGCACAAGGTCGACCACCTCGTCCACCTGCTCGTCGGGGAGGTCGGGCGCGAGCTTCACCAGCATGGGGCGCGGGCCGCCCGAGGCCGTGCGGGCCTTGGCGGCGTCGAGGTCGAGCAGCCGCCGCAGGATCTCCCCGAGCGCCCGCGTGGCCTG
>JARFPS010000035.1 GCA_029288175.1 Miltoncostaea sp.
TCAGCACGGCACCGGCGAGTCTGGCGAGAACCGTCTTCTACGTAATGGGCGTTACTGGGCTCGAACCAGTGACCTCCGGCTTGTCGAGCCGGCGCTCTCCCAACTGAGCTAAACGCCCCCGCGAGGCCGCTCACTGTACCAGCGTCGCGGGGAGCGGCTGGTAGCGTCCGGCCGTGGTCCACACACCGTCGATCGAGGACGCCGCAAGGGCGATGGACGGCGTCGTGTTCGACGTCGGCATCGCGGGCGCGGGGCAGCTCGCCAGGATGACCTGCCTGGCGGCGTGGCCGCTCGGCATCCGCGTGGGGGTCCTCGGCTCGCCGGACGAGCCGTCGGGGCCGATGGCGGCGGGCGTCGTGGAGGGCGACTGGAACGACGCCGACGACGTGGCGGCGCTGGGACGGGCGAGCGCGGTGGTCACGCTCGAAAACGAGTTCGTCGAGGCCGACGCCCTGGCCGCGGTCGAGGCGGCCGGAACCCCGGTGCGACCCCTGCCGGAGCGCCTGGCGCTGGTGCAGGACAAGGCCCTGCAGAAGCAGATGCTGCGCGAGGCCGGCCTGCCCGTGCCGCGGTTCGAGGTGGCCGAGAGCGCGACCGACCTGGAGGCGATCGGCTCGGACCTGGGCTGGCCGCTGATGCTGAAGGCCCGCAAGCGCGGCTACGACGGCTACGGCAACGCCACCTGCACCACCCTCGATCACGCGCGGGAGGAGTTCGCCCGGCTGGACGCCGGCGAGGGCGTGCTGGCCGAGGCGTTCGTCGGCTTCCAGAAGGAGCTCGCGGCGATGATCGCGCGCAACGGACGGGGCGACGTGGCCGCCTATCCCGTCGTCGAGACCGTGCAGCAGAACCACGTCTGCCACGAGGTCTACGCCCCGGCCCCCATCCGCCCCGAGGATCGCGACCGGGCCCGCGAGGTGGCGCTGGCGGCGGCCGAGGCGGCGAAGGGGCTCGGCGTCACCGGGGTCGAGATGTTCCTGCACGACGACGGCACGGTCGAGGTCAACGAGCTGGCGCCCCGCCCGCACAACTCGGGCCACTACACCATCGAGGCCTGCGAGACGTCCCAGTTCGAGAACCATCTGCGAGGCGTGCTGGACATGCCGCTGGGCTCGCCCCAGCTCCGCGCCCCGGCGGCCGTGATGGTGAACCTGCTGGGCACCCACCGCGCGGCCGCGAACCCGAACGCCCCCGCCGCGCTCGCGGTGCCGGGCGCGCACCTGCACCTGTACGACAAGGCCGAGGTGCGGCCCGGCCGCAAGATGGGTCACGTCACCGTGCTGGCAGGCGACCTGGAGGGAGCCAAGCGGGTGGCCCGGCGGGCGGCCGACGAGGTGGGGTTGTGAGCGCGCCGCTGGTGGGTATCGCGATGGGGAGCGACAGCGACCTGCCGGTGATGCGGGACGCCGCCGAGGTGCTCGGCGATCTGGAGGTACCCCACGAGGTCCGCGTGAGGTCGGCCCATCGCACCCCGGCCGAGATGCTCGACTACGGCAGGACGGCGGCAGGGCGGGGACTCCGCGTGATCGTCGCCGGCGCAGGAGGTGCCGCGCACTTGCCGGGGATGCTGTCGTCGGTCACCGACCTGCCGGTCATCGGTGTCCCGGTCAAGAGCTCGTCGTTGTCGGGCCTGGACTCGCTGCTGTCGATCGTGCAGATGCCGAAGGGCGTGCCCGTGGCCACGGTGGCCATCGACGGCGCCCGCAACGCCGGCATCCTGGCCGCTCAGATTCTGGCTCTGTCCGACCCCGATCTCGCCGCCCGCCTGGCGACGCTGCGCGAGGCGATGGCCGCCGCCTCGGCCGAGGCCGACGGACGGGTCAGCGGGGGCTCCGCCTGATCAGCTGACCGTCGCGGTGGAAGCGCGGACGACGCTCGTCCCGCCCTCGCCGGGGCCCTGCCAGATCATCAGCGCCCGCCCGGAGGTGGACAACGCCATCCTGGCCAGGCTCGCGAACGCGCTCGGGTCGGAGACCGTCGCCGCGGAACCGAACGCCCCCTCCGGGCCGAATGCCGACGCCTTGATCACGCCGTTGTTCGTCTCCGGGTCGGTCTCCTGCCAGGCCACGACGCCGTTGCCGTTCCCGGCGGTACCGATGAGCGCGGAGTCCGTGGGCGAGGGCGCCAGGGTCTCGAGCGTGAAGGGGCCCAGCCGGTTGGCGGTCGCAGACCTCAGCTGGAAGTTGTCGTCCCAGTAGACCACCACGGCGCGCCGGGCCGAGTTCATCACGGCCTGCGGCACCCCGTCGCTGGAGTCGTTGGTCGGGCCGATGCGTCGCGAGGAACGGAACTTCAGCGAACCCGCGGGCCGGATGTTCGCCTGCACGAACTGACGCGTGGCGCACTCGCCGTTCATCGGGTTGTAGAAGGACGGAACGCAGGCCCGGTAGGCGACCACGACATCGCCGCGGGCGTTCGCGCCGACGCTGGCGTCGCTGACCCCGCGACGGGGCCCGGTGATGAACGACGACACGTAGCTCCCGTTGCCGCGCCGCGTGGAGGCCTTCAACCGAGAGGCGTCGTCGTTCTGAGAGCGCGGGTTGAGCTCGGTGGCATAGACGACGGTGGCGCGGCCGTTGCGATCGATGACCGGCATGGCGAAGCCAGGCTCCTCCGAGGCCGGGGCGACGACGCGCGGCGGACCCCACCGGGCGGTGCGGCTGCGCTTGTAGCGCGCGATCAGCGTCTGCGCCCCGTTCCGCGTGACGAAGTAGACCGAGAACCCCTGCCCGCGCTGGTTGTAGACCACCTGGGCACCGCCGCCCTCGGGAGGCCTGGAGAGCCGCGGCCGGCTCCAGCGTCCGCCGATGGTCGAGGTCGCCTCGCGCGGCACGAAGTTCGGGAAGGGATCCCAGTAAGCAGTCGCCCGCCCGTCGCGGGCCGTCACGCTGAGGGTGACCACGTCCCCGCGCGAGACAAGGCGCGTGCGCTCGAAGCTTCCGCCGCTGTAGGCCCGGGCCTGGTTCAGCCAGACGCCCGGACAGTCCCCCAGGTTGAGGGGCTGCGTGCAGCCGCTCCAGAACACGACGCCGTCGCCGCGCGAATCGAGCGCCACGGCCGCGGACAGGGAGTCCT
>JARFPS010000072.1 GCA_029288175.1 Miltoncostaea sp.
GGGCAGCCCCGCGCGTCGCCTCCCCGGCGACAGGCGGCCGGATACGGAGCTCGCTGCCGCGGGACGCCTACGTGTCGGCCGTGGAGCGCGCGCGGGAGCTGATCGCCGCCGGCGACTGCTATCAGGTCAATCTGACCCAGCGGCTGTCGGCGCCCCGGGCGTGCGACGTGCACGACTTCGCGGCGGCTCTCTGGGCGGCGGCCGGTCCGTCCTCCCATCGGGCGTTCATCGGTACGCCCCAGGGCTCGGTGGTCTCGGCCTCGCCGGAGCGGCTGCTGCGCATCGACGGCCGGCGTGCGGTCAGCGAGCCGATCAAGGGCACGGCCGAGCCCGGGCGCGGCGATCACCTGGCGCGCTCGCTCAAGGACCGGGCCGAGCACGTGATGATCGTCGACCTGGTGCGCAACGACCTGGGCCGGGTCGCCGAGATCGGCAGCGTGGAGGTGGAGCAGCTGATGATCCCCCTCACGACGCCCTACGCGGTGCATCTGGTCAGCCGCGTGGCGGGCGTCCTTCCGCCACGGGTCGGCGCGGGGGAAGCGCTGCGCGCGTTGTTCCCGGCGGGCTCGGTGACCGGCTGTCCCAAGGTCCGGGCCATCGAGATCATCCGGGAGCTGGAACCGGTGTCGCGGGGACCGGCCTTCGGGAGCATGCTGGCGCGGGGAGCCGACGGATCGCTGGAGGCCGGAGTGTCGATCCGGACGGCCTGGCTGACGGGCGACCTCTCCCACTACTGGAGCGGCGGCGCGATCGTGTGGGACTCCGATCCCCTCGGCGAGTGGCGCGAGGCGATGGCCAAGGCGGCCCCCTACCGGGCGGCGGTCGGCGCGTGAACCTCGTGTGGCGCGCGGGTCGCATCGGCGATGGTCGCACGCCCGCGCTCACCGCGGACGATCCGACCACGCGAGGTCTGGGCCTGTTCGAGACGATGCGCGCGCGGGACGGCGACGTCCCCTGGCTCGACGACCATCTCGACCGCTTGGAGCGGTCGGCCCGCGAGTTGGATCTCGGGCCGTTCCCCACGCGGCGGCGTCTCCGGGCCGCCGTCGCCGACCTGCTCGCGGCGGCGGGCCCCGGAGACTGGCGGGTGACGATCACGGCCTCGGGTGCCGAGTCCCTCCTGGTGGCGCTGGGGCCCGCTCCGGCCCCGTCGGACGAGGGCGTCTCGGCGGTGACGCTGCGCGGCGAGTGGCTGCCCGCCCGGCGCCTGGCCGAGCACAAGACGACGGGCTACGGCGCCTACCTGCTGGCGCAGCGGCGCGCCGAGGCCGCGGGGGCGGAGCACGCGCTCCTGCTGGACGAGCGCGGCCGCTTGGGCGAGGCGGCCGTGGCCAATGCGTTCTGCGTGGTCGACGGCGTGCTTGTCACGGCGCCCGCCCGGGGACTTCTGCCGGGCGTCGCCCGGGCGCGGGTGCTCCGCCTGGCCGAGGTCGACGAGAGGGCCCCGGAGGAGCGGGAGTGGCGCTCGGCGTCGGAGGTCTTCCTGACCAACGCGCTGCGCGGCGTGGTCCCGGTCGTCCGCATCGACGGCAGGCCCGTGGGCGAGGGGTCCGTGGGCGACCGGGCGCGCTCGGTCGCCGAGGCGCTGGCTCACAACGGGTAACCTGCTGCAAACCGCGAAGGAACGATCCGCATGGCCCAGCGCTCCACGAACTCGCGATCGAGCAAGCAGCTCAGCGTCACCAAGACCTACGGACCGGGCGATCTGGTGGTCACGACCGAGCTGGAGTCATCGGGGGACGCGCCCGAGGGCCTCGAGCGCCTGCCGGCGAGGGAGGCGATCTACCGCAAGGTCCTCGAGAAGGGCACGATCAGCGTGGAGGCACTCGCCGTCGAGTTCAGCGGCATGACGCCCGGGGGTGCGCGACCTCCGTACGCGGAGGACCCCGCGACCTATGTGCTGCGGATGGTGTCGGGCGGCAGCCGCGAGCTGCCCGGGCTGGCCACGTTCGACGAGCTCGTGCAGATCCTCGCGCGTGACCCGGGACCCGACCCGGACTACGGCTTCGAGGTGCGTCCCGCCTGAGGGGCCTTGTCGGCCTTGGCGCCGCCGGGGGGAACGACGCTGGGCGGCCGGATGCCCATGAGGCGCATGGACTTCAGGCCGAGCGTGAGTTTCTCCCGATCGTCGGTGCGCCCGACGTCGAGCCCCACGAGCTCGGAGATGCGGTCGAGCCGGTAGCGCACCGTGTGACGGTGCGTGTAGAGGTCGGACGCGGTCTCGGCCAGGCTGCCGTCGTTGGCCAGGTAGGTCGACAGCGTGCGCACGAGCTCGGTCTGTGACGCCGTGTCGTATTCGACCAGCGGCGCCAGCGTCGAGGCGTAGAACTCCTGGAGCTCCTGCGGCCGGTCCGCGTACAGGCGGAACAGCAGCTTGTAGGTGCCGGTCTCCTCGAAGGTGATCAGCTCGCCGACGCGGCCGAGCCGGGCGCCGATCGACAGAGCGAGCCGGGCCTCCTCGAGAGCGACCCCCAACCGCTCGGGCTCGCGGGTGTAGCGCGAGATGCCGATGGTCAGCGCCGTGCCGGGGACGGTCTCGCGCGTTGCGGCGAGCAGGCGCTGGCCCAGCGTGACCGCCTGATCGGCCACCCCGTCCTCGTCCCCCTCGAGCGGACCGGGCGCCACCGGCGACAGCACGGCCGCCAGACCGTCCTGCCACCAGTCGATGAGCGCGCTGGGCCAATGGAGCTCGATGGCGCCCCGCGCCTGGCGCAGGAACCGCCGCACCAGCCGCTCGTCGGTGATGACCCGGCCCTCGTCGTGCGGGTCGAAGAGCATGCCGAACAGGGCCACGCCGCCCGGCGCCAGGTCGGCGCCCAGATGGCGGGCACGGCGGACGACGGACTCGCGCCCGACGGCCTCGCCGGCCGACAGCTCCTCGAGCAGGTCGCCGCGCATCTGCGATTCGGTCTCGGTGCGGACCCGTTGCCTCGCCTGCTCGAGCAGGACGGCCTCGACCAGCTCGCCGATCAGCCCGCGCTGGGCCAGCGAGGGGGGCGCGGTGCTGAAGACCACGAGCAGTCCGTCCGGCCGGCCACCACGCGCGACGGGCACGCGGATGAGGTCGCTCAGCTCCTGCTCCAGGAAGGGACCGATGATGGAGGCCGGGCCGTGGCCGCGGGCGCGCGTCACGGCCTCGTCGAGGCGGGCCTGCGCCCGCTCGTCGAGCTCGGACGCGGCGAGGACGTCGAGGTACTCGTCGAGGATCGCCACCGGCGCTCCCATGACCCGCGCCGCGACGTCGGCGAGGCCCGCGTACCCCCCGTCCGCCAACAGGCTCTCCCGGAACGCGCGCCGCGCCTCGCGGGCCGGCTCGCGGGTGGGACCGGACGCGAAGCGCTGGGCGAGCTCGGCGACCACCGGACCCCACGGCGCGCCGGGCGGAAGCACCACCACGGGGACCCCGAGGGGCTCCCTCGGCGCCTCCCGGCAGACGACGGCCACGCACCCGTCCGGCAGCGGGGCCTCCGGGGCCGCCGGCGACAGGAGCAGGCTGTCGGCCTCGGCAGGCGCGTCGTCGTCGGCGACCGCGAGCGCCGCGATGGCGCGACGCTCGTCAGGCTCGCCCACGAGGCGCGCCCCGGACAGCGCCGGCACGGCGAGCAGATCGCCGAGCGACACCTCGGGCGTCGGAGTTCGGTTCACGTCGGCTGTGGTCATTGATGGAGGATTGCAGCGGTCGGCGATCGGCGCATCCTGAATTCCTCGTGCACGGGCAGTTTTTGGCCTCATGGACAACTCTTTGCCGGTTCCTTTGTACAGATCACCAGTCACAGGGCACCCCGGGGGCCGTAAGGTCTGCGGGCGCGCCGGGTAGCGCGACGGAGGGCCGTCGTCGTGACGTCGGGTGCGGTGCGCCGACGCTACGGGCGCCCGCCCCGCGACCGGACGGAGTCGTCGAATCGAGGAGCACACATGACGAACGAAGAGGTCGTCGCGAGAGTCGAGAAGGACGGGGTCGAGTTCATCCGGCTCTGGTTCACCGACGTTCTGGGTCAGCTGAAGAGCTTCGCCGTGACCACCGGCGAGCTGGACAACGCCCTCAACAACGGAATGGGCTTCGATGGCAGCTCGATCACGGGCTTCAACGCCATCGAGGAGTCCGACATGGTCGCCTGGCCGGACACCTCGACCTTCGAGATCCTGCCCTACCGGCCCGGCAGCTCGGTGGCGCGGATGATCTGCGACATCAAGACCCCCGACGGAGAGCCGTACGTGGGCGACCCCCGGTACGCCATGCGGCGCGCGCTCAAGCGCGCCGAGGATATGGGCTTCGACCACTACTACCTGGGCCCGGAGCTCGAGTTCTTCGCCTTCAAGGATGACCAGGGCACCGAGGTGCTCGATCACGGCGGGTACTTCGACCTGACGACGCTGGACGCCGCGAGCGACCTCCGCCGCGACATGGTGAACGCCCTCGAATCGTGCGGCATCACCATCGAGTACAGCCACCACGAGGTGGGGCCGAGCCAGCACGAGATCGACATGCGCTACGCCGACGGGCTGGACATGGCCGACAAGGTCATGACCTACCGCACGATCGTGAAGGAGATCGCCCACCAGCACGGCGTGTACGCGACGTTCATGCCCAAGCCGCTGCACGGCGAGAACGGCTCGGGGATGCACACCCATCAGAGCCTGTTCCGCGGCGACACGAACGCCTTCTTCGACGCGAAGGACGAGTACTTCCTGTCGGCCGAGGGCAAGTCGTTCATCGCCGGCCTGCTGCGCCACGCCCGCGAGCTGTCGTGCGTCTTCGCCCAATGGGTCAACTCGTACAAGCGGCTGGTGCCGGGCTATGAGGCCCCGGTCTACGTGGCCTGGAGCCGGCGCAACCGCTCCGCGCTGGTCCGCGTTCCGCTCTACCGCCCCGGCGTGGAGGCCGCCACTCGCGCCGAGCTGCGCTGCCCCGACCCGGCGTGCAACCCGTACCTCACCTTCGCCTGCCTCCTGCAGGCCGGCCTGGACGGGATCGAGAACGGGTACGAGCTCGAGCCGCCCATGGAGAAGAACCTCTACGACCTCACTCCCCTGGAGCTCGAGGAGGCCGGCATCGAGTCGCTCCCCGAGACGCTGGGCGAGGCCATCCACGTGGGTGCTCACTCCGAGTTCCTGAAGCGGGCGCTCGGCGACCACATCCACAAGGCGTTCGTGGAGCTGAAGCAGGCGGAGTGGGACGAGTACCGCCAGCAGGTCACGGCCTGGGAGCTCGACAACTACCTCGCCAAGCTCTAAATCCCGACGCCTCAGGCTCTCGGCGACCGCGCCCTTCCGACTGGGCGCCGTCGTCGAGAGCCACGGCTGGTTCCAAACCGCTCCATTCGCCTGGCACCCCCGCGACGGGGTGCTTCGGCGGGTGGAGCGTTTTTCGTGGGGCGCGGCCACCCTCGAGCTCACGGAGCCCGATGACAACCCGGGTGCCGTCGATGTGACCTGCGACCCGGGGCCCGGGCCGGACGACGTCCACGAGGTGGCCGCCCGCGTGGCCCGCATGCTGCAGATCGAGGCCGATGCGTCCGGGCTCCTCGACGCGACGGCGTTCGATCCGGCGCTCGCCGACGACCTGGCGGGCTACGGCGCCGGGCGGCTGCTCGCGGGTGCGTCGCTGTACGAGGACGTGGTGAAGGGCATCTGCGGCACCAACATCACGTGGCGCCAGGCGGTGGGGGCGATCGAAGGCCTGGCGGAGCTGGACGCCGACGGGGCGTTCCCCGAGCCCGTGACCCTGCTCGACGCGGGCGATGCAGGGCTGCGCGCCGCGGCGCCCGTGGGCTACCGCGCGCCGTTTCTCGTGGCCGCCGCCGAGGCCGCGGTCGACGGCCGCCTCGGTCGGATCGAGAGCGATGCCCCCGCGCTGGCGACCCCCGCCCTGGCCGACCGGCTCCGCGAGCTGCCCGGCGTGGGGCCGTCGACCGCGGCCTTCCTCTGCCTGCTGATGGGACGGTACGACCTGCCGTTGGTCGACTCGGCGGTGCGGCGCGTGGCCGCCCGGCGCTGGTTCGGCGGGCGCGCACCCACGGACGAGCAGGTGCTGTCGCATGTCGCCCCCGCCGGGCAGTATTCCGGCCTGGCCCTGTACTGGGCGACCATGCGCGGATGGCACGACGAGGGTGGCCGTGAGAACGCTGACTGACGCCGAGCGGGCCGAGCTGTACTTCCGCCTGTGGTGGTCGCACGACGGCCAGTGGTTCCTCAAGGCGCGAGACGAGCTCGGCCTCGAGCGCGCGATGGAGTTGAACGAGCGCAGCATCGAGAGCATGGGGCGTATCGAGATGCGCGAGCTGCACCGCACCCTGGGCGCGCCCGAGGTGACCGACGCCGCGGGCTTCCTGCCGATGGCCGCGGCCGTGCACGAGCTGGTGGGGCTCCCGAGCAAGGGTGAGATGGACGGCCCGAGCGCCTTCACGTTGGGCGTGCACTCCTGCCCCGTCTGGCCCATGACCGAGCGGGCCGGGCTGACGGAGTCCGCCCCCGGATGCCGGGGCTCGCTACGGCGTCGCCTCGGGTGGGCCAGCGTGTTCTTCCCGGTGGACTCGTTTCGCTGGACCCGCACCCACGGCCGACCGGACGGCAACCCCGAGTGCGGTTACCGCTTCGAGCTGCTGTCCACCTGATCGAGCAGGTCCATCCACCGCTCCGCCGCCGCGTCCCAGGTCCACCCCTCAACGAAGCGCCGGCCCGTGCGGCCCAGCAGCCCGGCCAGGTCCGGATCGGAGGCCAGCCGCGAGAGCTGTCGCTTATAGCTGAGGGCGTCGTCGTAGAGCAGGCCACCCCCGGCCCGGGCAGTCTGGCCCGCCCGGACGTCCGACCTCATCGTGGCCAGCGTGGGGCGGCCGGCCGCCCACGC
>JARFPS010000065.1 GCA_029288175.1 Miltoncostaea sp.
CGAGATTTGGATTCAAGTCTCGTGGGCTCGGAGATGTGTATAAGAGACAGGGCGACCGGTCCGGCGACCGTGGGCGCGGGGGGCGCGGCGGCGCTGGGGGCGCCCGGCGTACCCGCGACGGCCGCGGCCAGCGCGTCGATCATCGCGACGTTGCTCGGGAACCGCTGGTCCGCCGTCTTGGCCATGGCGCGCTCGATGACGGCGTCGACGCCGGGGCCCAGCTCCGGGCGCACGCTCGACGCCGCCGGGGGCATGTCGTTGAGGTGGGCGTACAGCATCGCCGAGCGGTCCTCGCGCTGGAACGGCGGCTGGCCCGTGAGGGTCTCGTAGACCACCGCGCCGAACGAGTAGCGGTCGGCGGCGGCGGTCACGTCGCCCCCCGAGATCTGCTCCGGCGACACGTACTCGAACGTGCCCATCCAGACGCCCGTGCCGGTCAGCCGCGCGTCGGCAACGGCCTTGCTGAGGCCGAAGTCCGACAGGTAGGAGTGGTCACCCGGGCCGATCAGGATGTTCGCCGGCTTGACGTCGCGGTGCAGGAAGTCACGACGGTGGATCTCGTCCAGGGCCTCGGCCACCTGGCGAAGCAGCGCCAGGGCGCGCGGGACGGCCAGGGCGCCGTCGGAGCGGATGACGCCGTCGAGGCTCGGGCCCTCGACGTACTTCATCGCGAGGAAGGCCAGCCCCTCGCCCTCGCCGGCCTCGTACACCGGGATGATGTGGGGGTGGTCCAGGCTCGCGGCGCTGATGCCCTCGCGCTTGAACCGCTCCATGAAGCCCGGGTCGCCCGACAGCTGAGCGCTGACGACCTTGAGCGCGACCGTCCGCTGAAGGCTCTCCTGGGTGGCCCGGTAGACCACGGCCTGCCCGCCGCGACCGAGCTCCGCCTCGATGCGGTAGCCCTGGAGTGTCGTGCCGATCAGGTTCGACATGCCGGCCGTCGAGACTACCGGACCTCCCCACTACCATGGCCCCCGTGAACGCGCCGCTCATCCCCCTCCACCACTTCTTCGACAACCCCGAGCGGGCGAACGCGCGACCCTCGCCGGACGGGTCCTCGATCGCCTACGTGGCCCCCCGTGACGGAGTGCTGAACGTCTGGGTCGAGCCCGCCGGCGGCGGCGAGGCCCGGCCGGTCACCGACGACCGGGACCGGGGCGTCCGCTCCTACATGTGGTCGCGCGACGGATCCTCGATCATCCATCTGCAGGATCGCGGCGGCGACGAGAACCATCACGTCTACCTCGTGGACGTCCACGAACCCGGACGGGCTCGCGACCTGACCCCGTTCCCCGGGGTGCGCGCCGGGCTGATCGCGGCGCCCCGCGCGACGCCACGCCACATCGTGGCGGGCATGAACCTGCGCGACCGCTCCCGCTTCGACGCCTATCGCATCACGCTGGCCACCGGCCGCCTGGAGCTCGTGGGGGAGAACCCCGGGAACGTCCTGGGCTGGGTCGTCGACCGCGCGGGTCGGGTTCGAGCGGCCCGCGCCCAGACCGAGGACGGCGATTTCGAGATCCTCGTGGCCGACGCGGAGGGTGGCGCCCTGCGCGTCGTCGCCCGGTATCCGAACGAGGACGGGGGGCACGTCTACGCGTTCACGCCCGACGGGTCGTCGCTGTGGGTGGGCAGCGCGCGCGGAACCGACCGCGCCCGCCTGGTCGAGTTGGATCTCGCCTCGGGGACCGAGCGGGTGGTCGATGAGGACCCGGTGGCCGACCTGGGCGGACCCGTGATCAGCGACCGGACGGGCCGGCTCCTGGGCGCCGCCTACCGTCGCGACCGGCTGGTGATGAGCGTCCACGACGACGAGTTCGGCAGCGACTGGGAGCGCCTGCGCTCCTTGCATCCGGGCGACCCCGTCGTGACCGGGCAGGACGCCGAGGAGCGGGTCTGGGTCGCGGCCTACGACGACGACCGCGACCCCGGGGCCACCTACCTCGTGGAGCGGGGCGGGGGCGCGGCGCGCCTCCTGTTCCGCTCGCGTCCCTGGCTCCGCTCCGAGGACCTCGCGCCGATGGAGCCGGTGGCCATCACGAGCCGCGACGGGCTGACGCTCCACAGCTATCTGACGCTGCCGCTCGGCGTGGAGCCGCGCGGCCTGCCCACCGTCCTGGTGGTCCACGGCGGGCCCTGGTCGCGCGATTCCTGGGGCTATGACCCCGAGGCGCAGTTCCTCGCCAATCGGGGCTACGCGGTGCTCCAGGTCAACTACCGGGGCTCGACGGGCTTCGGCAAGGGCTTCCGGCACGCCGCCGAGCGCGAGTTCGCCGGCCGGATGCACGACGACCTGATCGACGCGGTGCGGTGGATCATCGAGCGCGGCACCGCCGATCCCGAGCGCATCGGCATCTACGGAGGCAGCTACGGCGGCTACGCGGCGCTGGTGGGCGCCACCTTCACCCCCGACGTGTTCGCCGCGGTGGTCAGCTATGTGGGGCCCTCGAGCCTGGTGACGCTCGCTCGCTCGTTCCCCGCCTATTGGAGGCCCTTCCTGGCGAGCACGTGGCACCGCTACGTGGGCGATCCGGACGACCCCGACGACCTGGCCGACATGGAGGCCCGCTCACCCCTCAACCGGGTCGACGCCATTCGCGCGCCGCTCCTGGTCATCCAGGGCGCCAACGACCCCCGCGTCACCCAGCAGGAGTCCGATCAGATCGTCGCGGCGCTGCGCGAGCGCGGCATCGACGTCGAGTACATCGTGAAGGACGACGAGGGTCACGGCTTCGTCAAGCCCGAGAACCGGCTGGAGGCGTACGGCGCGATCGAGCGTTTCTTCGCCCGGCACCTGGGCGGCCGCGCCGAGCCCGCGGGCGCCCGCTAGGACCGCTACAGGGCGACCAGCCCGGCGGCGTCGCGGTCGAGCAGGGCCTGGCGCTCGTCGGGCGCGAGCCATCGCGCCGAGCTCTGTCCCGCATCGTCGGCGGTGACGTGCAGCACGTCCTCCACGCGCTCGGCGACCGCGTGCACGTGGCTCACCACCGCCACCAGCCGACCGCCCCGGGCCCGCCGGTCCAGCTCGGCGAGGGCCGCGTCCAGGGCGTCGGCGTCTAGCTGGCCGAAGCCCTCGTCCAGGAACAGCGCCTCCACCCGTCCGCCCGAGCGGTCGGTCATCTCGACCAGCGCCAGCGAGAGCGCGAGGCTCGCCAGGAACGTCTCGCCGCCCGAGAGCGTCCTCACGCCCCGCCGGCCGCCCAGGGTGCGGTCCACCACCGCGAAATCGGCGTCCAACGCGTAGCGGCCCCGGGTCATCTGACCCAGGATCTCGGTGGCCACGTCGATCAACGCGTGCTGTCGGGCGCGCGCGGCGTGGCGGGGGAAGGCCGACGGGGCGAGCGCCCGCTCCACGGCC
>JARFPS010000170.1 GCA_029288175.1 Miltoncostaea sp.
AACTGAGGTAGGGCGCCACCCCGACCGCGTGCTGGGCCGCGTCCATGACCATCTCGCTCACCGTCGGGTGGGCGTGGATGATCTCGCCCAGCTCGGCCACGCTCAGGCCGTCCGCGATGGCCACGCCGACCTCGTGGATCATCTCAACGGCGTGGACGCCCATGATCGTGGCGCCCAGGATGAGACCGGTCTCCTTGTCGGTCACGAGCTGCGCGTAGCCCTCGGGCTCGCCCTCGCCGAGCGCCTTGCCCGAGCCCACGAAGCGGGCCTGCCCGAGCTTGACGTCGTAGCCGGCCTCCTTGGCGTCGTCGGCGTTGAGGCCCACGGTGGCGATCTCGGGATGGGTGTAGATGCAGCTGGGCACGACGGTGCGGTCCATGGGTACGGGGTTCTCGCCCAGGGCGTTCTCCACGGCCCGCGCGCCCTCGGCCGTGGCGAGGTGGGCCAGCTGCAGGCCGCCGATGCAGTCGCCCACGGCGTAGATCTTGGGGTTCGCCGTGCGCAGGAACTCGTCGACCACGATGTGGCCGCGCTCGTTCACCTCGACGCCCGCCTCGGTGATGCCCACGCCCTCGGTCTGGGGGGCGCGACCCACCGACACCAGCAGCTTCTCGGCGCTGATGGTGGTGCCGTCGTCGAGCCGGGCCACGATGCCGTCGTCGTTGTACTGCTCGATCTCCTCGACGGTGCGCCCGAGGTGGACGTTGACGCCGTCGTCTTCGAGCAGCCGCTGGAACTGCTTGGTGGTCCGCTGGTCCACCCCGGCCAGCAGCTTGGGCAGCAGCTCCACCACCGTGATCTCCGTACCGAGCGGGGCGAACAGGCTCGCGAACTCGCAACCGATGACCCCGCCGCCGATGATCAGCATGCTCTCGGGCACGGACTCCAGGCGGAGGATGTCGTTGCTGGTGAGCACGGCAGGGTGGTCCATGTCGATCCCGGGCAATCCCGAGGGCTCGGTGCCGACCGCGAGCACGAGCACGTCGAAGGGGTAGCTCTCGCCGTCGACGACGACCGCATCGCCCTCGATGACCCCCTGGCCGCGCACGACGGTGACGCCCTTGCGCTCTGCGGCGTTCTCCACGCCGTTGCGCAGCTGGACGACGATCTCCTCCTTGCGCTCCATCATGCGGGGGAAATCGAAGCCGACGTCCTTCGCGATGAGCCCGTACTCGTCGGCGCGCCGCAGCTTGCGCAGCAGGTCCGCGCTCGCCAGGAGTGCCTTGGTCGGGATGCAGCCCCAGTTGAGGCAGGTGCCCCCGAGCTCGGCTCGCTCGATCAGGATGGCCTCGGCGCCCAGCTGGGTCGCGCGAAGCGCTGCGACGTCGCCGGCCACACCTCCGCCCAGGACGACGACGCGTCGGGAATCACTCACTACTCTGCTCCGTTCGTTCCTCGTGTCAGCGCGTCGGCGAGCAGACGCTCCTGCTCGACTTGGTGCGCCTGCGGATATCCCTCACTGGGGCTGGCGCGCCGGTCGCGGCCGATGTAGCCGACCGGCGGCATGCCCTCGGGCGCGACCCGGTCGATCTGTCGCCGCACGAACTCCCAGGCCCCCATGTTGCGCGGCTCCTCCTGGAGCCAGTTGACGCCCTCGGCGTTCTCGTAGCGGGCGAGCGTCTCCGCAAGCGCCGTGCCGGGGAAGGGGTACAGCTGCTCGGCGCGGATGACGGCGAGGTCGGGGTGGTCGCCGCGCCCGGGGTGGTTGGTGAGGTCGTGGTAGACCTTGCCCGAGCACACGACGATGCGCCGCACCGCCGAGGGGTCGGCGCCGGGATCGTCGAGCACCGGCTCGAAGCGGGCCTCCTCGGTCAGCGCGGCCAGCTCGGAGCTGGCGCCCTTCAGGCGCAGCAGGCTCTTCGGCGTGAACACCACCAGCGGGCGGATGCGGTCGTTGGTGGCCTGCTGGCGCAGCAGGTGGAAGTACTGGGCCGCCGTGGTCGGGTTGGCCACGCGGATGTTGTCCTCGGCCGCGAGCTGGAGGAACCGCTCGATGCGCCCGGAGGAGTGCTCGGGGCCGCTCCCCTCGTATCCGTGCGGCAGAAGCATGGTGAGCCGTGAGCGCTCGCCCCACTTGACCCGCCCCGAGACGATGAACTGATCGATCATCATCTGGGCGCCGTTGGCGAAGTCTCCGTACTGGGCCTCCCAGAGCACCAGCGCGCCGGGCGCGACCGTGGAGTAGCCGTACTCGAAGCCGACGCAGGCGGCCTCCGACAGCGGGCTGTTGTGCAGCTCGAAGCTCGCCTTCGCGTCGCGGAGGTTGGCCATGGGCACGTGGATGCGGCCCGTGTCGGGGCTCCACTGCTCGTCCTCGCCGACGTCGTGCAGGGCGAGGTGCCGCTGGCTGAAGGTGCCACGGGCCACGTCCTGGCCGGTGAGGCGCACGGGGACGCCGTCCACGAGCAGTGAGGCGAGCGCCAGCGCCTCGGCGTGACCCCATGCGATGCCGCCCTCGTCCATCGCCACCCGGCGACGCTCGAGCTGCGGCGTCAGCTTGGGGTGCACCGCGAAGCCGTCCGGCACCGCCAGCAGCTGCTCGTTGAGCGCGCGCAGCACGTCTTCCGACACGCCCGTCCTGAAGCTCACGGGCTCGCGGCGGGCGGGTCGGTCCTCGCCGTCGTCGGGCGCGTCCTGCTCGGAGCCGGTGATCGCGGCGTGGGCTTCGCTCAGCGCCTTCTCGGCCACCTCGGCCATGCCGGCCACGGCGTCGGCGCTGACCACGCCCTCGGCCACGAGCCTTTCGGCGTAGACCTTGTTGACCGGCGGGTGCGCCTTGATCGTCCTGGTCATGACCGGCTGGGTGTAGGCCGGCTCGTCCGTCTCGTTGTGGCCCAGTCGCCGGTACCCGATCAGGTTGATCAGCACGTCGCGCCGGAAGCGCTCGCGGTAGGCGACGGCCAGCCGGGCGGCGCTGAGGCACTCGTCCACGTCGTCCGCGTTGACGTGGATGACGGGGATGTCGAAGCCGCGGGCCAGGTCGCTGGCGTGGTGCGTCGAGCGCGAGTCGGGCGGGTTGGTGGTGAAGCCGATCTGGTTGTTGGCGATGATGTGGACCGTGCCGCCGGTCGTGTAGCCCTCCAGGCCCGACAGGTTGAGCGTCTCGGCCACCACGCCCTGGCCCACGAAGGCGGCGTCGCCGTGGACGACCACCGGCACCGCCCGTCGGGCGTCGTGCTGGGGCGCGCGTCCCGAGCGGTCGGTCTGCCAGGCGCGGGTCTCGCCCTCCACCACCGCGTTGACCTGCTCGAGGTGGCTGGGGTTCGCCGAGAGCAGCACGCTCACGGTCTCGCCGCTGCGGGTGCGATAGGCGCCGCCGGCGCCGAGGTGGTACTTCACGTCGCCCGCCGTGACCAGGGCGCCCTCGTCCTCATCCTCGTCCTCGAACGCCATGTGGCCCTCGAACTCGGCGAGGATCGACTCGAGCGGCCGGCCCACGACGTGGGTGATGACGGCCAGGCGCCCGCGGTGCGCCATGCCGATGAGAACCTCCTGGGTGCCCGCCGCCGCGGCCAGCTCGACCACCTCGTCGATGACCGGCACCAGCGTGTCGACCCCCTCGATGGAGAAGGTCTTCTGGCCCAGGTACGTCCGGCGCAGGAAGCGCTCGAAGGTGTCGACCTTGACCAGGCGATCCAGCGCCGCCACGCGCTCCTCGGCCGAACGGCCGGAGCGGTGCTTGCCCGACTCGATCATGCTGCGCAGCCACAGGCGCTCCTCGTGGCTGGACAGATGCTCGGTCTCGTAGGCGATCGTGCCGCAGTAGGCCTTGGCCAGGTTGGGGAGCACCTCGGCGAAGCTGTCGCCCTCCACCTTCACCCGCAGCAGCTCGGCGGGGATGCGCGCCATCAGCTCGGGGGTGAGGTTGAGGTTCTCGGGCACCAGCGCCGGGTCGCCCACGGGCTCCGCGCCCAGCGGATCGAGGTCGGCGGCCAGGTGGCCGTGGCTGCGGAACGCCTTGACCAGCGACATGGCGGCGGCGACCCCCGCCAGCAGCTCGCCGTCGGCGGTGACGTCGAGCCCGCCGTCGGCCAGCGGCTCCGGGAAGGCCAGGTCGGGGTCGCGGTCGGCCCGCGCGACGGACGGCACCTCGGGGCGCGCGACGGACGGCACCTGCGGCACCTCCACCGCCATCGCGGCGAGCCCCAGGCTGTCGCGCACCTCGTCGTAGAAGCCGTTCTCGCCCAGCAGCAGGTTGTCGACCTCGGCCAGGAACGCGCCGCTCTCGGCGCCCTGGATGACGCGGTGGTCGTAGGTGGAGGTGAGCGTCATGACCTTCTCGACGCCCAGCTCGGCGAGCTTGGCGGGCGGCACGTTGCCCATGCCGGGCGGGTAGCCGATGGCTCCGGCGGCGACGATGGTGCCCTGTCCGTTCATCAGGCGCGGGACGCTGGCGATCGTGCCGATGCCGCCAGGGTTGGTGAGCGTGATGCTCGCGCCTCGGAGCTCGTCGGCGGTGACCCCTCCCTTTCGGGTGCGACCCACCAGGTCGTCGAACGCGTCGCGGAAGCCGACGAACCCGAGCCGGTCGGCGTCGCGGACCACCGGCACCATCAGCGAGCGGCTGCCGTCCTTGCGCTCGACGTCGACGGCCAGGCCCAGGTTGACCGAGTCGCGATCGATGCGGTGCGGCGTGCCGTCGCGCTCCTCGAAGCCGGTGCCCATGACCGGCCAGGTGGTCGCGGCCTTGATGATGGCCCACGCGAGAAGGTGGGTGAACGAGAGCTTCTCGTTGCGCTCCGCCCCGGCCAGCTGATTGTTGATGGCCTTGCGCTCGAGGTCGAGCCTGCCCACCGACAGCGTGCGGAAGCTCGTCGCGGTCGGGATGGAGCGGCTGTCGTCCATGTAGCGCGCGAGCGCCGCCGCCGGCCCCTTGAGCGGTGTGGCCGTCTCGCCTCCGGCGCTCGCCCCGCCGCCCTCGGCGGCGGCCAGCACGTCCGCCTTGCGGATGATGCCGCCGGGTCCGCCCCCGGTGACGCGATCCAGATCGACGCCGTGTTCCTGCGCCAGGCGGCGCGCGACGGGCGAGACCTGCGGCCACTCCTTGGTGGGAGCGGGCCCTCCGGTCGGGGGCGCCTCGGCGGCCTCCGGGGGGGCTGCGGGCGCGGGTGCCGCGCCTCCGGCTCCGGAGGGGTCGATGTCGGCGATGGGAGCGCCGACCTCAACGGTGTCGCCCGGCTCGCCGTGCACCGCGATGACGGCGCCGGCGGCCGTCGCCGGGATCTCCACGTCGACCTTGTCGGTGGTCAGCTCCACCAGCGGATCGCCCATGCCCACGGTGTCGCCCGGCCCGACCCGCCACTCGACGATGATGCCCTCGGTGACCGACTCGCCCAGGTCGGGGATGACCACCTGCACGGGCTCGGCGGACGGCGCGTCGCCGCCGCCGGCCGACGGTGCGTCGGCGGCCGGGGCGCCCTCGTCGGTCGAGGACGGCGCGCCGCCGTCGGGGTTGATCTCGACCAGCACCGCGCCGACCTCGACGGTGTCGCCGGGCTCGGCGTGCAGCGTGACGATGGTGCCCGCCGCGGTCGCCGGAACCTCCACGTCGACCTTGTCGGTCGTGAGGTCGAGGAGGGTGTCACCGACAGCGACGACGTCGCCGGGCGAGACCCGCCACTCGACGACGACGCCCTCGGTGACCGACTCGCCGAGTTCCGGTAGGACTACCTCGACGTTCTGGGCGGACGTGGTCGACACGGGACTCCGGACAGACTAGCGCGAACAGCCGCCGACCAAAGGGATTCACGGCGTGCCGGTCGGTCAGTCGTCCCGGTCTGGTAGACACCCGTCCTCGATGGCTTGCCGCGCGCCCATGACGACGGTCGGAGCGCGGTGCCGAATGGGTCGCTCGCCGGGAGAGCGGGGCGCGGGGCCCGGGGCCCGGGGATCCGGTTGAGCATCCGCGAGCTGGTCCGGGCGGGGCTGCCCAACGCCCTGCGCGGTTTCTGCATGGGGACGGCCGACGTGGTCCCCGGGGTCAGCGGCGGCACGATCGCCCTCATCCTGGGCATCTATGAGCGCCTGGTCCACGCCATCCGCTCCGCGGCCGGGGTCGCGGTGAGCCTGCTGCGCCGCGACCGCGCGGCGGTCGCGGCGTACTGGCGCGAGATCGAGTGGATGCTGATCATCCCGCTGGTCGTGGGCCTCGGCCTGGCGATCGTGACCCTCGCCCGCCTGCTCGAGTACCTGCTGGAGGAGCATCCCGAGGCGCTGTCGGCCTTCTTCTTCGGGCTGGTGGCCGGCTCCATCCTCATCGTGTGGCGCTTCATCCGGCGGCCGAACCCGAGTGTCCATCTCCCCCTGGCTGCGGCGGTGGCCGTGGGGGCCTTCTTCCTGTTGGGGCTGCGCTCCTCGGCGATCGATGACCCGAGCACCGGCCAGATCTTCTTCGCGGCCATGATCGCCATCTGCGCGATGATCCTGCCCGGCATCAGCGGGTCGTTCATCCTGCTGATGCTCGGGATGTACGACGCCGTGATCGCCGCCGTCAACGATCGCGACATCGGTTTCCTGGCGGTGTTCGCCGCGGGCGCGGCGCTGGGGCTCGGAGCCTTCGCCTGGTTGCTCGACTGGCTGCTGAAGCGCTTCCACGACCTGATGATGGCCGCGCTGGCCGGCCTGATGCTCGGCTCTCTGCGCGTGCTGTGGCCGTGGCCCGAGGGCACCGACAGCGGCGAGATCGAGGCGCCTCCTGCCGGCGAGTGGGCGGTGCCGCTGGCGGTCGGCGTGGCCGGGCTCGTGGTGGTGCTCGCGCTCTGGTGGGTGAGCCGCTCGCCGCGCTTCAACGGCTCGGCGCCCGCGTCGGACTGAGACGGCTCTAGCGCACGGCGCAGAGCGCGACGCTGCGGAAGGTCGCCGTCTTGGCGGCGCCGGCCGCGTTGTGCGCGCGCACGACCCAGCTGTCGGTCGAGACCGGGTTGGTGGTCAGCACCCGGAAGGCCTCCGGGTCCACGTCCACCGCGGTCACGCCTCCGCTGAGCACCACGCTCGCGGCGGGGCACGACGCCGTGCCGACGGCCTCGGAGCCCGCCGGGGCGCTGACGATCGGCCCCTGGACGCGCAGCACCTGGCTCGGATCGAACGCGCCGGGCGGGCCCTGGATGCCGACCGGCCCGCGCGCGCCCTGGACCCCCTGGACGCCCTGCGGACCCTGTGTGCCCCGGGCGCCCGTGGCACCCGTCGCGCCGCGCGGTCCGGAAGCGCCCGTCGCGCCGGTCGCCCCGTCGCGTCCGCTGGTGCCGACGGTCGCGGTGGACCCGCCCAGCTCGCGGCGCAGGGCCGGCGACAGATCGGCGCGACCGATGCTCCCGTTGCGCAGATCGCGGCCGGTGAGGCTGCCGTTGCGGACATCGGCGCTCGTGACGCTTCCGTTGCGCAGGTCCTTGCCGGTGAGGCTGCCGTTCTTGATGTCGGCGCCCGTCATGAGGGTCTTCGCCGCGGTTGCGGTGCCGCCGAGCGACACGAGCAGCGCGGCGGCGCCGAGGACCAACCCGCTGTTGACACGCCCCATGCTCATCGTCTCCCGCCGTCGGGTACCTGGCGGGCGGATCGGCGGCGATCGGGCCGTCTTGAGCGACCGGTCAAGGCTCGGTGAAGCCGGACACGGTGGACCTCGACGCGGAGGGGGTGAAACATTTAGTCTGTCCGCTCAGATGTGAACGGACCGTGTCCGAAGTCACGCAATTCCCGTGAACGGACACGGAGTGGGGGGAAACGGTGGCCGCTCGACTGGCTCGCATCCCGGCGGGCTACCGCGAGATTCTCATCTTCATCGGGGCGTATATCGCCTACTCGCTGGTGCGAGGGCTCGCGGCCGGCGACGAGGTGGCCGCGGTGGAGAACGCCGAATGGGTGATGGGCGCCCAGGAGACGCTGGGCATCGGCATCGAGCGCGGCGTGCAGGCCGCGCTGCTCGACCTCCCGGTGATGGATCTCCTGAACTGGATCTACCTGATCGCCCAGTTCGCGGTGGTGCCGCTGGCCCTGGTCTGGATGTACCGCCAGAACCGACAGGGCTACATGGTGTTGCGAACGACCCTGCTGGTCGCCTGGTTCATCGCGCTGCCTATCTACTGGCTCGTCCCGACCGCGCCCCCGCGGCTGAGCGACGCCGGCTTCATCGACACGGTCAATTCCCAGACGCCCTTGGCGCTCGACTCGCCGCTGGTCACCGCGTTCTACAACCCGTTCGCGGCGATCCCGAGCCTGCACTCCGCCTTCGCCTTCACCGTCGGCGTGGCCCTGTTCCTGGCCACCCGCCACCTGTGGTCGCGCGGTATCGGGCTGCTGTGGGGTCCCATCGTGGCGCTCGCGGTCATCGCGACCGGCAACCACTTCGTGCTCGACATCGTGTTCGGCGTCGCCGTCGCCGCGGTGGGCGCTCTGGTGGCCGTCTGGATCCACACGCCGTGGAGGGGTCCCGCGGCCCTGTTCTCGCGCCGAGAAGCGGCCGAAGCCCAGCGAACATGAGCCGACCGACGAGCACGGCGGGGCTTCGCGTCGGGCTCGTCTGCCCCTATTCCTGGAGCATCAAGGGCGGGGTCAACGCCCACGTCGCCGGCTTCGCCGCCGCGCTTCGGGCGCGCGGGCTGAGCGTGGAGGTGCTGGCGCCCGGCGAGCCGCCGCTGGAGGACGCGATCTGGCTGGGGCCGACCCTGTCGGTGCGCAACAACGGCTCCGTGGGCCACATCGCCGTGGGTCCCGCGACCATCCGCCGTACCGCTCGGGCCGTGCGGCGGCGCAAGTACGACCTGCTGCACATCCACGAGCCCTTCTGCCCCTCGGTCGGCATCGCCGCGTTGGCGAACGCCGAGGTGCCGGTGGTCGCGACCTTCCATCGCTACAGCGACGGCCCCGGCTTCTACCGCGGACCGCTTCAGCGGCTCGCGAGATGGGGCGGAGGCCACCTCAGCGCCCGCATCGCGGTGTCGCCCGCGGCGCGCGAGTTCATGATGCGCGCGGCCCCCGGCGAGTACCACGTCATTCCCAACGGCGTGGACATCGAGGATCTGCGGCCGACGACGGTCGACCGCGGCGGCTCGCGCATCCTGTTCGTGGGCCGGCCCGAGCCCCGCAAGGGCCTGCCGGTGCTGCTCGCGGCGCTGCGGCACATGCCTCCCGAGGTGAGCATCGACCTCGTCGGCACGGGGCCCGACGACCTGCTGAAGTTGCCGGGCGGCCCGTTCGACCTGTCCCGCGTGCGGGCCCACGGACGCGTGGACGACGCCACGCGGCGGCGCCTGATGGGCGAGACCGACGTGCTGGCGGCCCCTTCGCTGATGGGCGAGAGCTTCGGCATCGTCCTCGTGGAGGGCATGGCGGCCGGCCTGCCGGTGGTGGCCTCCCGCATCACGGGCTACGCGGACGTGCTGCCCGACGAGTGTGGCCGCCTGGTGGAGCCCGGCGACGTCGCCGGCTTGGCGCGGGCGCTGATGGAGTTCCTGAGCGACGAGGATCTCCGCGTGCGCACCGGCGAGGCGGGCCGGCGCGCGTCGGTGCGCTACGACTGGCCGCGGGTCACCGGCGAGGTGCTCGACGTGTATCTGGACGCACTCGGGCCCACGGCTCCGCGGCGCCCCCGGTTCCGGCCCGGGTCGCGGTTCGTGCCGGGGCACAGCATCCACGGCGGCGAGGTCGTGGAGGCCGGCGGGCGGTGAGCCTCGAGATCGTCCCCGTCGACGGCGCGCGCGACCGGCGCCGGTTCGTCGACCTGCCCTTCCGCCTGTTCCGCTCCGACCCCTCGTGGATCCCCCCGCTGCGGCTGGCGGTGCTCGATCGCATCGGGCCCAAGCATCCCGCCAACGAGCACCAGGAGACCCGGCTCTGGATGGCGCTGCGCGACGGCCGGGTCGTGGGTCGCATCGGCGCCTGCATCGACAGCATGTTCGACGAGTTCCAGAACGAGAGCTGGTCGTGGGTCGGGTTCTTCGAGTGCGAGGACGACCGCGACGCCGCCTCCGCCCTGTTCGAGACCGCGTGGGAGTGGTCGGCGGCAAAGGGGGCGAGGGAGGCCGTGGGCCCGGGCTCGTTCACGACCAACGACGAGGTGGGCCTGTTGGTGGACGCCTTCGATTCTCCGCCCACGATCCTGACGACCTGGAATCCGCCCTACTACGTCGACCTGTGGTCGGGTGGTGGGTGGGAGCAGGTGCGCGACCTCTACGGGTGGCGTCTGGACCGCGCGTCCGGGCTGTCGGATCGCCAGAAGAAGGTGCTCGAGCGCATCCGGGAGCGATCCGGCCTGAGGGTGCGCGAGGGGAACATCAAGGACTTCGACAAAGAGGTGGGGCGCTTCTTCGAGATCTATCGGTCCGGGTGGGCGCGCAACTGGGGCTTCGCCCCGATGACCGAGGCCGAGGTGGCGCACCTGGCCAAGGACCTGAAGCGCATCATCGATACGCGCCTGGTGATCTTCGTGGAGGAGGAGTCCACGGGTGAGGTCGCCGGCTGCGGTCTGGTCCTCCCCGATGCGAACCACGCGATGCGCAAGGTGCGGAGCGGGCGGCTTCTCCCCACCGGCTGGTGGCACCTGCTGCGCGGTGCCAAGAACGGCCCCGGAATCCGCATCGTCGCCCTGGGCATCCGCGAGGGGTTCCAGTCGCGGGCGGTGGGACCCCTGATCTACAACGCCATCAGGGAGCGGGGCACGTCCATGCCGCACCTCGAGTTCTGCGAGGCCTCGTGGGTGCTCGACAACAACGACGCCATGAACGGCGCCATCGAGGCGATGGGCGCCGAGCGCTACAAGACGTGGCGCATGTACCGCCGCACCCTGTAGCCCGCCCCCCTCGCGGCCGACATGGTGGTCGTGAGCACCTCGCGCAGCCTGCCCGCCACGGCCGATGACCGGGCGCCGGACGCCCCGGCGCGCGTGGCGGTGCTGATCCCCTGCTTCAACGACGGGGCCCTGCTCGACGACGCGCTGAACTCGCTTGATCATCAGGAGCCGTGCGAGGTGGTGGTGGTCGACGACGGTTCGACCGACCCGGCCACCGCGCGGGCGCTCGCCCGCGCCGCCGAGCGCGGGGTCACGGTGCTGCGCCAGTTCAACGCCGGCCCCTCGCGGGCCCGCATGCGCGCCTTGGCGGCGACGTCGGCGCCCTTCGTGATGGGCCTGGACGCCGACGACGAGCTGGCGCCCGGCGCGCTGGCGCGCCTGGCCGACGCGTTGGATCGCGATCCGACCTGTGACGCCGTCTGGGGCGAGGTCGAGACCTTCGGCGCCTTCTGCGCCCGCCGGACCATGGCCCGCTCGGTCGATCCCTGGGCGATCACCTACCTGAACGACCTGCCGGCCGCCGCCCTGTTCCGCCGCGCCGCGCTCGAGGCCATCGGCGGCTGGAGCCTCGACGACGGCTACGAGGACTGGGATCTCTGGATGCGCTTCGCCGGCTCGGGGCGGCGCGGGCGCAACGTCGGCGGGGTCTTTCATCGCTACCGCCAGAACGAGGCGGCGAGCCGCCGCGTCAGCGACACCCGGCAGCACGGGCGGCTGATGGGCGTGCTCCGGGCGCGCAACGCCGGTCTCTACGCGTCCCGGGGCCGCAACTGGCGCGCCTCGCCCGCGCCCTGGGGGGTGCGGCTGGGGCTGCCGCTGGTGGGCGCCCTGCCCGGCGTGGACGAGGACCGGCGCTTTCGCTGGGAGCACTTCGTCGCGAAATGGTTCGATCCGCGGTGGCGACTGGTCGTGGACGGCGTCGAGGAGCCCGTCGGGCTCCGCAGGGTCGCCGGGAGGCTCAGGCGCGTCGCAGGGCGCGCGGCTCGGCGAATCGCGCGCCGCTGAGCGGTCCGCCCGCGGCGTACAGGCCGGTCCAGAGGTCGAGCCGGCGCGCGGCCGAGCGGAAGCCCGCGTCGCGCAGCTCCGCGGCCAGCGCCTCGGTGGCCGCGTGGTGGTACGCCCGGAAGTCGCGATCGCGCCAGGGGCGCAGCTTCAGGGTCTGCTTCGCCAGGAGCCACGAGTAGGACCACACGGCGGTGTCGACCGCGCGCCGGAACTCCTCGCGGGCGAGGAAGCGCGGCCCGCGGCTGAGCAGCAGCTGCAGGTCACCGGGGATCTGAGCCCGGATCCTCAGGGTGAAGCTCGTCTGGCCCCCCTGGTCGTCCGGCTCGTAGGTCAGGAGCTGGTGAACGAACCCGAAGTCGCCCGTCTCGAGCAGGTCGTAGATGGGCTCCTTGTCGACCGACCACCGCGGAAAGGCCACCGGCTTGTCGGGCGGCCAGACCCCGGGGTCGTAGAACTCGCCCGCGGGCATCGAGGGCACGGCCCGGAACAGCACCGATCCCGGGGCACCCACGTAGTCGAGCCCGCCCAGCAGCGCGCGACGCACGAACTCCGCGCCCGGGACCACCTGCTGGTCCACGGCCAGGTCCACGGCCGCGATGAGCTTGCCCTCCTTGCGGTAGGCGCCCACCACGCTGACCGACGGGTGCCGCTCGGCGAGGGCGACCATCTGCTCGATGCAGGCGGGCAGCATCATGTCGTCGGCGTTGAGCTGCTTGACGTAGCGCGCCTCGGGCGGGACGTGGCTCATGGCGCGGTTCCAGTTCGCCAGCATCGGGACGAAGCTGTCGCCCTCGTACACCGTGATCCGCTCGTCGGCCCGCGCGTGACGTCGGGCGATCTCGAGGCTGTCGTCGTCGCTGAGGTTGTCCGAGATCGCGAGAACCCAGTTGCGATGGGTCTGGGCCGTCACGCACTCGATCGACCGCTCGAGGCTGTCGGCCCCGTTGTAGACCGGCATCACCACCGCGACCAGCGGCTCGTCGGCTGCTCCCCGTGTCATGTCGCCCATATCGTCCGGAGCCGGCCGCCGCATGAGGGCCGGGCGGTCATGGTGGGCGCTTCGCGGCCGATACCCGGTGGGTAACCCTCAGAGCCCGAGGTCTCGATGTCCACAGCCCCCACGCACGTCCGTCCCGCTCCCTCCGGCGCCGGCCGCATCTCGGCGGTCACCCGTGAGCTGCAGCGCCGCAACCACAGCCTCATCCCCGGCGGCAGCCACACCTACGCCAAGGGGGACGACCAGTACCCGGAGCTGGCGCCGCCGTTCATCGCCCGCGGCCGCGGTTGCCGGGTGTGGGACCTCGACCACAACGAGTACATCGAGTACGGAATGGGCCAGCGGTCGGTGACCCTCGGTCACGCGTATCCCTCGGTGGTCAAGGCCGCCCAGGACGCGCTCGCTGTCGGCACCAACTTCAACCGCCCCTCGCCCCTGGAGGTCGCCTGCGCCGAGTCGCTGGTGGAGCTGATCGACGCGGCCGACATGGTCAAGTTCACCAAGGACGGATCGACCGCCAACACCGGCGCCGTGAAGCTGGCCCGGGCCTACACGGGCAAGCGCGTGGTCGCGCTGTGCGAGGACCACCCGTTTTTCTCGTACGACGACTGGGCCATGGGTGTCACCCCCGTGGACGCCGGCATCCCCGACGAGCACACCGCCCTCACCGACACCTTCCGCTACGGCGACCTGGACAGCGCGCGCGCGGTGTTCGACCGCAACGAGGGCGACGTGGCGTGCCTGATCCTGGAGCCCGCCCGAGGGGCGGTCGACGAGAACGGCTTCCTGAACGACCTGCGCGACCTCTGCCACCGGAACGGGGCGCTGCTGATCCTGGACGAGCAGACGACCGCCTTCCGCTGGCACGAGAAGGGCGCGCAGCACCTGTTCGGCGTACAGCCCGACCTCTCGACGTTCGGCAAGGCTCTGGGCAACGGCTTCGCCATCTCGGCGCTGGCCGGGCGCCGCGAGATCATGAACCTCGGCGGGCTGGACCACGAGGAGCCGCGGGTGTTCCTCCTGTCGACCACCCACGGCGCCGAGACCCATGCCCTGGCCGCCTGCATCGAGGTGATGCGGATCTACCGCGACGAACCGGTCGTGGAGCGCCTGCACGCCGCGGGCGACCGTCTTCGCGAGGGGCTCGATCAGGTCATCGCCCGGCACGGCGTCGCCCCCGCCGTCGAGCTGAGCGGCCGCAGCCCCAGCCTGCTCTATGCGACCCGCGACCCCGAGGGCAACCCCAGCCAGGCCTACCGCACGCTGTTGCTGCAGGAACTCTGCCTTCGCGGCGTCATCGCCCCGTCGCTGATGGTGAGCTACTCGCACACCGACGACGACATCGACCGCACCATCGAGGCCTTCGACGGGGCGCTCGGCGTCTACGCCGGGGCCCTCGAGGTCGGCACGGAGGGGCTGCTCGTCGGGCCGCCCAGCGCGTCCGTGTACCGCCGGTACAACCACCGGCGGTGAACCGAGCGCTTACAGAGACAACACGTTTACGGGGTTGCGTCGGACTATGAGGAAAATATAGGTTCGACGCCGTGCCTGACCCCCGCCGTGCCCGCGGGAGGATCCACGGGCTGCGCCGGACCGCGGGTGGTTTCGGTGTCGTCGGTGCCGTCCTCCTTGCCGCCTCGCTCGTGCCCAGCGAGGCGTCCGCCGCCTCCGGAACGAGGGTCCTCGTGGACGGCTTCGAGGCGGGCAAGCCCACCGGCTGGACCGCCGCCAAGGGCGGCACGGTCCAGGGTGTCGTGCGCCGATCGGGCAAGCGGGCCCTTCGGACGACGCGCACCCGAAAGACCACGCGGCTGGTGCGCAACTTCCGCCCCGCCCGGAGCGTCCGTGTCGGCACGCATCTGCGCGTGGCACGCCGTGGGCCGCAGACCTTCGTGGCCTTCCGTCGCAACGGTGTCCGCCTGGTCACCGACGGCGGTCGGCGCCTGCAGGTGGTCGTCCGAGGAAAGCGTGTGCGCACCATCCGCCTGCCGTTCAGCTCGCGTCGCTGGCATCGCGTCACCGTCGAGACGCGGTCGCGGAGCAACCGCGTCGTCGTGTTCGTCGGGCGCCGCCGCGTGGCGCGCATCGCGGCGCGACTGCGCCCCGAGTCCTCCGTGGCGGTGGGCGACCTCGACCGGCGGTTGAGCGGCCCGGTCTTCTTCGACAACGTCTCGGTGGTCACCAAGGCCAC
>JARFPS010000198.1 GCA_029288175.1 Miltoncostaea sp.
CCCCCCCCCCCCCCCCCCCCCCCCCCCCCCCCCCCCCCCCCCCCCCCCCCCCCCCCCCCCCCACTCGACACTCTTCGTCGGCAGCGTCAGATGTGTATAAGAGACAGGGCCCACCGCCTGCTCGTGGACGTCGGGGCGGAGGCGACGGCCCGCGTCGCCGAGGAGGCCGCGCTGCTGGAGGTCTGGCTGGGCGAGGAGCGGATCACTCCGAGATTCCGGACACCTCTGGAGCGCGAGCTGGCGGCATGAGCTGCGCCGCGCGGCCTCGTCAGGCGGCTCCGGCCGCGGTGAGGATCGCGAGCAGATCGAAGTAGTGGCGGAAGCTCACCAGGCGGTCGCCCTCATAGGTGGCGATGAGCGCCGCGAGCACCGTCATCGAGTTCCCGGTGGGAGGCAGCTCTCCGTCCGGCGTCGTCAGCGGCCCGGAGTGGGTGCCCTGCCAGCGGATCTCCTGCGCCACGGTGTCGCCGGCCTCGGCCGAGCTGGTGATCGTGCCCTTCAGGTCGGGGAACGCCGTACGCCAGCCCATGACCAGCTGCATCAGATCCTCGCCGCTCGCCTCGCGCCCGGTGGCGGCCTCGAAGTAAGTCGCGTCGCCGACCAGGTCGCGGTACCGCGGCCAGTCGGCGGCGTTGAATGCCTCGATGACGCTCGTGTGGTGATCTGCGTTCGCGCCCATGGTGCGGATCCTCCTCGACGGCGTGATGGCGCCATTGTGGGCCCGGCCGGCCGGGAGGGGAACTGTGGACTCCCGTAGGCCGTGGCATGACTCCCCATTGCGACATAACAATCATTCTGGTGCGCGAGGGGTGATCTCGCGAACGCGGGTCCCTCCGGGTCGCCGGGTCCGGCGTCGGCGTCGATCTCGCCGGGCAGCGGCGCGCGGCACGATGCGGCGACCGGCCCCGCTGCCGGCCCGGGACGGGTCCCGGGTTGTGAGCGCGAGGCTAGTGGCGGACGGCCCGCAGCACGGGCTTGAGGTGCCCGTGCGAGACCTGGGAGCGCTTCTTCGGCTCGGGCTCCCGAGCGGCCTCGGCCTCGGTCTCGGTCTCGCTCACGGAGCACGAGAGCCGGAAGAGCGCCGCGCCGATGCCCGGTACCTCGGCGGCGTCCGGGTGGTGCTTCAGAAAGGCCTCGGGAGTGCGGCGGACGGGGTCGCTGATGTCGCCGCTGGCGCACATCACGCGTGTTTCGATGTTGCCGTCTCCGCAACAGCGGACGAGGTAGCCGCTGCCGTCCTGCTCACGCAGCGTGATGACATCCGCCTCGTACTGCAACTGATACACGGGACCTCTGTCGTCCGGATCGGAGCGGACATTACGCCTTTCGGCCCTCGGGCGTCCGGACCTTCGTCATCTCAGACGCCGCGAATCGTCACGTTCCCCTGGTTGACGCGCAGTACCAGCCGGCGCTCGGCGTCGGGGTCCTGCTCGATACCGGTGATCTCGGCGTCCCCGAGCGCCTGGTCCACGTCGATCCGGTAGCGGCCGCGGGGAACCTCGACCTCGAGGATCCCCTCGCTCAGATCGACCTCGAGCCGCCGCGGGGCCCGATCGTAGGCCAGCTCGATTCGGCCGGACCCCACCTCCACCGCGGCCTCGCGCGACGCCAGCGCCTCGCCCACCACGAAGCCGGTGAGGGTCCGTACGCGCAGCGGCCCCGCGAGGTCGCGCACCGTGACCACCCCGGAGCGCGACTCCGCGCGCACGGCCCGCCGGGCCCGCTCCACCGTCAGCGCGCCGGACAGCGAGCCCACGTTGACATCGCCCTCGGCGTCCTCGACGAGGATGGCGCCGTCGGTGGTGCGGATGCTGACCGCGCCGGGTGAGCCGACCACGGCGGTCCGCCCCGAGCTGGTCCGAATGGTGACGTCGGCCCCGCGCTCGACGCGGCCCTGGACGTCGATCTCGCAGTCCGACGGCCAGTCGCAGTCGGCGCCCACATCCACGACCCCGCCCTCTTCGGAGGCGCGCAGGTCGGGCGCGCGCAGGAAGTACTCGAGGCGGGTCGTCAGGGCGGCGCCGCGAGGTCGGTCGCTTGCCAGCTCCACGGAGCCGCGGTCCACGTCGACCTCGATCTTGGAGACCGGCTCCGCGGTCGCGAAGGTCCCGTCCTGGGTGCTTCGGAGCGTGAACTGGGCGACGGCGAAGAGGATGCCCAGAAGGAGCAGGGCCACCATCGCGCCGACGATGATGAGGAGCGCCTTGAAGCGGTTGCGGCCCTGCTCGGGGACCGCCTCCTCCAGGGCTTCGGGCTCGCTCACGCGGTCTCGGCGTCCGTCGGGCGCGTGGTGAGGATGCTGCGAAGCGACGTCGGTCGCCAGTGGCTCCCCCCGCGCGGGGTCGGCACGCGTTCGTCGTTGAGCGTGTCGCAGATCGCCTGCAGCGTCATACCGTCGTCGCGCAGACGGTGGATGCGCGCCGCGATCTCGGGCGGGGTCGAGCTGGGCCGCCCGGGGCGACCGAGGCGGCGGGTGGGCTCCGTCAGCGCGGGCGGCGTCCACTCGGCCGCCGTGGCGAGCACCCGCGCGGCCATGCGACCCGGCTCGGTCGAGAGATCCAGGTCGAGGTCGAGCGCCACGATGCTGAAGCCGCCGGCAAGCGCCCTTCCGGCGAGGTCGGCGAGGTCCGCGAGCCGGTACGTCAGCCGGTCGAGGCGGGCCACGACGATGCCCTCGGCCTCGCCGGCCTCGCAGGCCGCGATGGCCGCCCGCAGCCCGGGGCGGCGCAGGGTCCGCCCGGAGCGCACGTCTTCCTCGATGCGGACCAGACGCCACCCGCGAGCGTCGGCCGCCTCGGTCAGCGCCCGTCGCTGGGTGGCCAGGTCGGGGCGTTCCTGGGCGCGCTCCCGGGGAGCGACGCGGACGTAGCCGATGAGCGTGCGGGCCATGCCGCGAGGACTTTACACTAAACGCTCATTAGTGTAAAAACGGTTCCGACATTGGTGTACATCACCGCCTCGCGACCAAGGAGTGCTCGCCCGTGAGCGATACCGTGAACGTAGCCATCATCGGGGTCGGCAACTGCGCCTCGTCCCTCGTGCAGGGGGTGGAGTACTACCGCGACGCCCGTCCCGACGAGCCCGTGCCCGGACTGATGCACACGGTCCTCGGCGGGTACCACGTCCGCGACATCCGCTTCACGGCGGCGTTCGACATCGACGCGCGCAAGGTGGGCACGGACCTCTCCGAGGCCATCTTCAGCGAGCCGAACAACACCATGAAGCTGTCCGACGTCCCCGAGATCGGCGTCACCGTCGAGCGTGGCATGACCCACGACGGCATCGGTCAGTACCTCAAGGACGTCGTGCCGAAGGCGGACGGTCCGACGGCGGACATCGCCGGGATCCTGCGCGACACCAACACGCACGTGGTGGTCAGCTACCTGCCGGTCGGCTCGGAGGAGGCCACCAAGTGGTACGTCGAGCAGATCCTGCGCGCCGGGTGCGGCTTCGTGAACTGCGTTCCGGTCTTCATCGGCCGTGAGCCCTACTGGCAGGGCCGCTTCGCCGAGCGGGGCCTCCCCATCGTCGGCGACGACATCAAGAGCCAGGTCGGCGCGACGATCGTGCACCGCCAGCTGGCCCGCCTGATGGCCGAGCGCGGGGTGCGCATCGCCCACACCAGCCAGCTCAACTTCGGGGGCAACACCGACTTCCTGAACATGCTCGAGCGGGAGCGCCTGGCCTCCAAGAAGGAGTCCAAGACCAACGCGGTCACGTCGATCCTCACCGAGGAGATCGACAAGGACGACGTGCACATCGGCCCGTCGGACTACGTGCCCTGGCTGACCGACCGCAAGTGGGCGCACATCCGCCTCGAGGGCTCCGGCTTCGGTGAGGCTCCGATCAACGTGGAGCTGAAGCTCGAGGTCTGGGACAGCCCCAACTCCGCGGGCATCGTCATCGACGCGGTGCGCTGCGCCAAGCTCGCCATCGATCGCGGCGTCGCGGGCACGCTCGAGGGCCCGAGCTCGTACTTCATGAAGTCGCCGCCGGCCCAGCACCCGGACGCCCTCGCGCGCGAGCTGACCGAGGACTTCATCTCGGGCGAGAACAACGCGGTGCTCGCGCCCGAGCTGCCGCCCACCGCCCTCCGCGAGACCGTCGAGTCCTAGCGGACACCGTGGCTCCGCGTCTCGGGCCCCTCGGGTGCCCGGGGCGCGCCGGCCCTTCCGGCCCTAGGAGGGCTTGGGAAGGGAGGCTCCCCCCTCGACGCCCTCGGCGTCCAGGGCGCTGCGGAGCCGCATGATCGCCTTCGTGCGGAGCTGGCTGGCACGGCTTTCCGTGACGCCGAGCACCTCGCCGATCTCCCGGAGGCTCAGGTTGTCGTAGTGGTAGAGGCTGACCACGATGCGCTCGCGCTCGGGCAGCCGGACGATCGCGTCGGCCAGGAGGTCGCGGATGGCCGCATGCTCGCTGGCGGCGGACGGGTCGGGCGACGAGGTGTCCTCGATCGCGTCGCCCAGCGAGAAGCGCTCATCGTCGCCGCCCGCCGTGGCGAAGACCTCCTCCAGGGCGACCATCGAGGACGAGGCGATCTCGGCCAGCAGGCCGTCCAGCTCGGAGACGTCGACCTCGAGCGAGCCGGCGAGCTCCTCGTCCGTCGCGGGGCGCCCCTCGCGCTGCTCGATGCTCGCCATGGCGCGCATGAGCTGGCGCTGGCGGTGGCGCAGCGCGCGCGGGGCCCAGTCCAGCGAGCGGAGCTCGTCGATGATGGCGCCGCGGATGCGGGTCAGCGCGAAGGTTTCGAACTTGACCCCCCGGCTCGGCTCGAAGCGGTCGATCGCATCGAGCAGCCCCACCAGGCCGTACGAGGTGAGGTCCTCGATGTCGATGTAGCTCGGCAGCTGGCTGCCGATCCGCCCTGCCACGTACTTGGCGAGCGGCGCGTAGGTCAGCACCAGGCGCTCGCGCGAGAGGGAGTCGCGCGTCTCGCCGAAGCGGCGCCAGAGGGCGGCGAGCTCCTCGGACTCCGCGCGCTCGGCCTTGCTCTGGGTGGCCTCGTCCTCGTCGGTGGAGGGCGCGTCGGCGTCGGTGTGTGGCGAGGTTGTGCTCACGATGCTCCCCGGGCATCGGCGGGCCCGGTGGCGAGTTGAGCAGCCGCGCCCAAAACCCGTCGAAGCCCGGCGGCGCTAGACCAGAAGGGGCACCAGGCCCGCGTAGAGCACGATGAGAACCGCCCCCTCCCAGCGCTGGAGACGGCCGCGCGTGGCCATGCCGGCCCAGGTGAGCAGGGCCAGGCCGGCCATGGCGATCGCGCCGGTCGTGGTGATGGCGCTGTCGAGCGGGCCCGGGTCGATCAGCGCGGCCACGCCCGCGATGCCGAGGCTGTTGAAGATGTTGCTGCCGAGAACGTTGCCCACGATCAGGTCGCTCTCGCCCCGCCGTGCCGCTTGGACGCCCGTGAACAGCTCCGGCAGCGAGGTGCCCACCGCCACGATGGTCAGCCCGACGAAGCCCTCGCTCAGGCCGACCTCGGTCGAGATGCCCTGGGCACCGGTCACCAGGAGCTGCGCGCCGGCCAGCGTCCCCGCCAGCCCGATGAGGGTCCGGAGCGACTCTCGCCGCAGCGAGGCGGCACCGAGTCCGGCCATCGACTCCTGCAGCTCCGGCTCGAGCGGGTCGTCGTCCCCGCGGCGCCAGGCCATGAGCAGGCCGAGGGCCACGCCGAGAGCCACGACCAGTGCGATGCCCTCCGGTCGCCCGAGGCCCCCCTGCACCAGGAGCGCCAGGAGGATCACCGCGGCGGCTGACAGCGGCGCCTCGCGCCGGATGGTCTCAGAGCGGATGATGAGCGGGCTCACCAGCGCCGCCGCGCCGAGGACCAGCGTGAGGTTCGCGATGTTCGATCCGACCGCGTTGCCCACCGCGATGTCCGCGCTGCCGTCGGTCGCGGCGAGGATGGTCACAAGGAGCTCGGGCAGGCTGGTCCCGAACCCGATGACGACGGCCCCGATGATGATCGGCGCGATCCGGGCCATCACCGCGATCCGGCTCGAGCCGATCACGAACTGATCGCTCGCGAACGCAAGCAGTACGAGGCCGATGACGACGGCCCCGATGAAGAGGATCACCGCGTGCTCTTCCCGGTTCCAGGGGTGGACGGCTGGGAAGTATGGCGTTCGACCGGGCCCGATGGGTTCGCGGCGGCCCGGCGGGGCGTGGTAGCGTCACCCGGGTTTGGACCGAACCGGTTCCACGCTCGCCATGCCTTCTCGCCCCCACAAACGCTCACGCGCGCGGCGGCTCCTCGCTGCCGGGCTCAGCGTCTCCGCGATTGCCGCGGCCGCTTTGGGGACCGGTGGATTCGCCGTGGCGCAGATCGACAGCCAACGCTCGGAGGTCCGCGAGCTCGAGGGGCAGCTGATCGAGGTGGAAGCCCAGGCCTCGCAGGCCGCCGGGGCGCATGCGCAGGCCCAGGCGCGGGTGGGCGAGCTGCGCCAGGAGATCGCCGAGAACGCGAGGCGCATCAAGCAGGCCCGCAAGGCCCGGAACGTCGCCCAGGACCGCCTGGCCGATCGCCTGGTGG
>JARFPS010000227.1 GCA_029288175.1 Miltoncostaea sp.
GCCTCGTGCGCCCGGCGCGCCGCCGCCGCCGCGTCGTCGGCCAGATCGGCCGACCGTCGGGCACGGTAGGTGCGCACCGCCTCCCTCACGCCCTCGACCGCCCCGCCGAGCTTGCGCACCGGGAAGGTCAACGTCGAGGTCACGGTGCCCACCGCGGCCTCGGCGCCCTTGGTCGTGTTGACGGCCGTGACCATGATCTCGTCGACGCGGTCGATCTCGCGGTTGACGCCGTCCATGGTGGTCTGGGCCTTGTTGAGGATCGGCACGATCTCGTCGGTCACCGCTCGAAGGGATGCGCTGACGCGCTCGAAGACACCGGCCATCCTCAGGAAGAGGTAGGCGAGCGCGAGACCGCTGATGATCAGGAAGATCGAGAGCGCGAGCTTGAGGAGATCGTCGAAATCCACTTACGAGCCTCCGGACGGGCCTTGGGCTGACCGGGCGATAGTACCCGCCGCGACCAGGCGACCGCGACGGTACAACGCCGCGGTCTGCCCCGGGGCGACGGCTCCCACCGGTTCGAGCAGGTCCACCGTGAGCCCGCCGGCGCCACTCGGGCGCGCCCATCCGCGGCCCGAGGCGCCCCGATAGCGGACCCTCACCTCCAACGGGTCTCCGCCCAGCTCGTCGTGCACCGTCGCCTCGCCCAGCTCGAGGGTGTCGCAGAGCAGGCGCTCACGCGACCCCACGACCACCTGGTTGGTCCGCGGGTCGGTGGCCAACACGTACAGCGGCTCCTCCGACGCCACGCCGATCCCCCGGCGCTGACCCACCGTGAACCGCCAATAGCCGTCGTGGTCGCCCAATCGGCGCCCGGCCTCGTCCACGATCGGCCCGGGACGTGGGCTGAGGTCGGCGTGCCGCTCCAGGAAGGGGCGGTAGCCGCCCTCACCCACGAAGCAGATCTCCTGGCTCTCGACGGCGTCGGCCGCCGGCAACCCCGCCGATGCGGCCATCCGGCGCACGCGCTCCTTTCTCATCCCGCCGAGCGGGAACAGCAGGCGGTCGAGAACCGGGCCCTCAAGCCGCGCCAGCATGTAGCTCTGATCCTTGGATGCGTCGGCCGCCCGCCGCAACCGGGCGCGCCCACCCTCCCGGACCACCCGCGCGTAGTGGCCTGTGGCGAGGCGCTCGGCTCCGAGCAGCGCGGCCGCTTCGGCGAGCAGGCGGAACCGGACGTGACCGTTGCAGGTGACGCACGGGTTGGGCGTGCGCCCCTGCCGGTATCCCTCCACAAAGTCCTCGACGACACCCTGGCGGAACCGCTCGGCCGCGTCGAGCGTCAGGTGAGGGATCCCCAGCGCGTGGGCGCTGCGGCGGGCGAGCTGGACCGTCTCCGGCGAGCAGCACGAGCGCTCGTGGGCGGCCGCGCCCGGGTCGTGCCACAACCGCATCGTCACCCCCACGACGTCCCACCCGGCATCGCGCAGGACGAGGGCGGCGACGGCCGAATCGACACCGCCGCTCATGGCGACCGCGACCCGCCCGCCGTGGCGCGGCGTGCCCATCTGCCCCAGCCGCGCCGAGAACCAGTCCTCGAACGCCCGGGCCACGGCGTCCTCGACCAGCTCCGGCCCATGCGCGCGATCGGGGCGCAGGCCTCCGAGCGCGTCGTCCAGATCCTGACGGGACAGACGCATTCCCGTCTCGATCCCCACCCCGTCGAGCAGCTCGCAGGCGGCAGAGGCGGCGGCCAGCGCGGCCCCGCAGCCGAAGGCCTGGAACGACGCCGAGCGGACGCGCCCCCCGTGGATGCGCAGCCCGATGTGCACGACGTCGCCGCACGCGGCGGCGCCGGAGGAGCCGAGCGCGTCGGCGTCATGGAGCGACCCGCCCCCCGTCGGCTGCTCCAGGTGGCGCAGGACCTCCCGTGGATAGGGCGGCACGCTCGCGAGGCTAGCACCCCGCGAACGGCCGGCGACGTCAGCCCGAGGCGCCCTTGGGCAAGGGCGATTCCGCCGCTGCGGGAGGCGCGGACTTGGCGTCCGCGACCGACTGACGCAGGATCGCCGCGTCCACGAGGCCGACCCAACGGTTGGTCAGCGCCCGGTCGCGCCCGATGACGGCCACCGTCGGCGTCTCGGTCACGCCGAGCACCTCGGGTAGGTCCCCGAACGTGGGCTTCGCGTCGACGTCGTAGACGAAATACGCGACACCGCGGCCGCCCACCGCCGAGCGTCGCACGGCACCGACCGCCTCTCGGACGGCGTCGTCATCGGCCGCGCCGCGCAGCAGAAAGGCCACCATCACGACCTTCGGACCCCTGATCGCCCTGGCGACGGCCGGGGGTGTCGAGGCCCCGGGGCGCACCTGCTCGCCGGGTGCCGCCGGCTCGAACACGGGAGCCGGTTGCGCGACCACGGTCTCCGGCGCCGCATCGGCGTCGGTCTCCGCGTCGGACGACCCCCCGCAGCCCGCCACCACGGCGAGGGCGATGACGGCCGCCGCGCACATGCGAAGGCGCCTCAAGAGATGGCTCCCCGCCGTGCCGCTCCGGCTTGAACTCTGAACCTGCTGAAGCAGGTGGGTTGCGGGAGGAACGAGACGACTCGCCTCGCACCGAACGCCGCGACCCGTTTCTTAGGTGTTGGCTCAGGATACGCGCCGGTGACGCGCACGGCAGGGCCTCCCCATGGTAGACGGTCAGTCCCTTGTCGGCATCTCGGGCGCGACGATGAGCCCCGGGGGCCCGGAAACGGACATGGGCATTGCGTCCATGAGCCCTTGGATCGGAGCGCGCGCCGGTCACGATACGTCGGCCACGGATGCGCCGAGAGAGGTGTCACGGATGATCGTCCCCCCGCCCCAGCCGGTCTACACGCTCGCCCCCGACATGGACGAGATCGACGGCGACCAGAGAGCTCTGCTGGACCGGTGCCTGTCGTCGCTGACCGGGCTCGCCGACGGCTTGATCGTGACGCGCATCGGGCGCACGCACGATCACCACGTGGTCGAGATCGAGACCGCCCATGGCCCGCTGCTGCTGCTGGAGCGACGCAGCCCGAGCGACGCGCTGACAGACGTCCGGGCGGTCTGACTCAGGCGGCGGACCGCCACCGCCGACAACAGATGACATGACACCTCCCCGCCCCCACACCGGGCGGCCGGCAGGCGATGATGTGGCCATGCCCGCCCTGTCACAGCGGCTCGAGATGCTCCTGGTGCTGCGCTGGCTGGAGGCCGGCGCGGACGATCGGGCCGAGGTCTCGGTGAGCCCGTCGCAGGTCGCAGAGGAGATGGGCCTCGGCCCCGAGCGCTCCGACCTGCTCCGCCTGATGACGGCGCTGGGCGAGCTCGAAGAGCGCGGGGTCGTGCGGGTGAGTTGGCCCGGCGGCGGCGGCGAGATGCTGGTCGAGCTGAGCGATGACCTCCGACGTGACGCACAGTCGCTCTTCCGCGGCTGAGCGCCGCGCAGGCGGCGCGCCGGACGGGCGTCGGCCGAACGGCCGGAGGCGTGGCCTATTGTGTAGGGCGATGCCTCTGCGTGTAACGGCCGCCGCGGTCGCCGCGATCGGACTCGGGGCCGTCGTCGCGCCGGCGGCGGCCGAGGACGTTCTGGTGCGCGATCGCGAGGGGCGCCCGATCAAGTTCGAGATCGAGGCACCCGGCGTCGACGTCCGTCCCTACGCGCGCATCCTCAGGCGCGCCGTCCACGGACCCGAGATCAGCCGTCTCACCGTGCGGATCATGCGGCTGTCGGACGTGCAGCGCATCTGCGACGACGGCCAGTCAAACGGCTGCTACTTCTCGGGTGAGCGGCGCGGCCTCATCGTGGTGCCGGCCGGTTCGGCCGACGAGGTGCGACATGTGCTGCTGCACGAGTACGCACATCACATCGACGCCTTCCGCGGCGGCACGCGCGAGGCACGGGAGCCCAACGGCACATGGCGCTGGTGGGTGGCCCGGGGCATGGGCAAGCGCCTCCGCGCGGGGACGGTCGCCCAGGACTATTCGCTGGGCTGGTCTCGGAGCGTGGCCGAGGTGTTCGCCGAGGACTACGTCCGCATGAACGGGCTCCGCGCCTACACGATCCCCTGGCTCCGACCTCCAAGTCGCTCCGTGTTGACCGCGCTGCACGAGGACATCACCGGCCGCGACAAGCTTCCCGACGTCGCCCCCTTCGCCCGCAAGCCGGCGGGCACGTCCCCGGCCGTGGGCCGGAGGATCGTCCGAAAGGGGGCCCTGCGCTCGCAGTCCACCGGCGCGGTGGCGTTCACCCTGCGCCGCTCGGAGCGGCTGGTCAGCGTATTCGCTGACCTGACGGCGGGAACCCGCGAGGTCGACGCGCGCGCGGCGCTGCGCTGCGAAGGCGCCCCCCTGGCCGCGGCGAGCGCGAACGCCCGCGGTCGCATCAGCCTGCAGCAGCCCGACGTCGGCCCCGGCGACTGCAACCTGGTTCTCGCCAACCTCGGCCCGACCGCCGCCTACTCGGTCACCATCACGGTCGAGCCGCTCTACCTCAACGATCCCGGCGCGAACTAGGCCTGCGCCGCCCCGTCCGCAGGGGCCGAGATCGATCTGACACCCAGCTCGCGCAGCTGGCGGGCGTCGACCGGCGACGGCGCCTCCGTGAGCGGGTCGGCGCCCGTGGCCGTCTTCGGGAAGGCGATGACGTCGCGGATCGAGCGCTCGCCCGCCAGCAGCATCACCAGGCGATCCAGGCCCAGGGCGATCCCCCCGTGCGGCGGCGCGCCCGTGCGCAGGGCCCGCAGGAGGAAACCGAACTTGTCCTCGGCCTCCTCGGCGTCGATACCCAGAGCCGCCAAGACCGCGAGCTGAAGCTCCGGATCGTGGATGCGGATGCTGCCGCCGCCCACCTCGACACCGTTCAGGACGACGTCGTACGCCTGCGAGAGGGCCGCTCCCGGATCGGTGCCCACCAGCTCCTCGTCCTCGGGCCGGGGCGCCGTGAAGGGATGGTGCACGGCGTCCCAGCGGCCTTCGGCGTCGTCCCGTGAGAACAACGGGAAGCCCACCACCCAGACCGGCGCCCACGCACCCTCGGGGACCAGGCCGAAGCGCTCGGCATACCGGGTCCGAAGCGCGCCGAGCACCTCGTGGGCGACACCCTCCTCGTCGGCGACCAGCGCGATGAGGTCGCCCGGCGCGGCACCGAGGTCGTCGGCGATGCCCCCGAGGAACTTCGCCACCGGGGAGCGAAGCTTCTCGTCCTCGACGATGGCCCACACCAGGCCCTTCGCACCGAGCTCCTGGGCCTCGACGACCAGGTCGTCGCCGTCCTTGCGGGAGAGCCCGGCGCCGGCGCCCGGCACCACCAGGCCGCGGACGACGCCGCCGCCCGAGACCACCGACTCCATCACCCCGAAGCCCGAGGACGCCGCCTGGTCGGTCCAGTCCTGGATCTCCATGCCGTACCGCAGATCCGGGCGGTCCACCCCGTAGCGGCGCATCGCGTCGGCGTAGTCGATGCGGGGGAACGGGGTCTCGATCCGCCGGCCGGCGGCCTCGAACGCCGCGGCCAGCGCCGACTCCACCAGCCGCATCACGTCGTCAGGCTCGACGAAGGAGGCCTCCACGTCGACCTGGGTGAACTCGGGTTGACGGTCGGCCCGCAGATCCTCGTCGCGAAAGCAGCGCACGAGCTGGTAGTAGCGCTCGATGCCCCCGACCATCAGCAACTGCTTGAACAGCTGCGGGCTCTGGGGCAGCGCGTAGAACGCGCCGGGCTGCAGCCGGCTCGGCACCAGGAAATCGCGCGCGCCCTCGGGCGTGGACCGCG
>JARFPS010000244.1 GCA_029288175.1 Miltoncostaea sp.
TCTCTCCATGGGTGACGCACCGCGACCCCGGGCTGTGGAGCGATCCGGAGCGCTTCGATCCGAATCGCTTCGCCGAGGGGGGCGAGCGCCCCGATCATCCCTTTGCGTACTTCCCGTTCGGGGGCGGGCCGCGAACCTGCATCGGATCGTCGCTTGCGATGACCGAGGCGACGATCGTGCTCGCGATGCTGCTCGCGCGCTACGAGGTGGCGTGGGCGGGCGATGCCCCCGTGCCGCGCCCCCAGATCACCCTGCGTCCCGAGGCGGGCGCTCCGATCGTGGCGCGGCGACGTCCGGTGCGAGCGGTGGCGACGGCCCCGTGAGGTCGGCCATGGCGGTCACCGCCGGCGGGCGGAAGGCGATGACCACCTGGCCCGGTCCACCGTTGCGGTCGCCGAACTCCGCCGCCCGCTCCTCACCCATGTAGCGCCGCCCGGTCTCCTCGGCGACGCGGCGTATCTCCCGTGGGTCCGTGACGAACTCCGCGTCGTCGCGACTGCGGCGCGTGCCCTCGCGCAACGGCCGGCCGAGGTTGGCGCCCGGAGCGGCTCCGCCCGGCGGGTGCGGCACCTCCTCGCGGGAGTCCTGCCCGCCACCGGCGATCGCGCGGGTGGCGAGGGCGCGCCGCACCGGGGCATCATGCCCGTTGCGTCCGCGCCAGGGCGGACATCCGCGGCGAACCCGCCGGGACGATCCGCGGGCTGCCCGCTCGCGGGGCCGTGGGGAGGGTTACAGTTCCCCCGGGTCAACCGGCGACGACAAGGGGTGCCGATGGCGACGATGACGGTGTGGAAGTTCAACGATCCCGATGGCGCGGCCACGGCGCTGGGGACGGTGAAGGATCTGGCCAAGGAGCACCTGCTGAACCTGCAGGACGGAGCGGTCGTGTCGTGGCGGGAGGGCGCCAAGAAGCCGAAGACGAAGCAGCTAGCGGACTTCACCGGGGTCGGCGCGCTGTCGGGCGCCTTCTGGGGGCTCCTGTTCGGCCTCATCTTCTTCGTGCCGTTCTTCGGCATGGCTGTCGGCGCCGCCATGGGCGCGCTGGCCGGTCACTTCAGCAACTACGGCATCGACCAAGAGTTCATCGACGAGGTGCGCTCGAAGGTTACCGAGGGCACCTCGGCGCTGTTCCTGCTCACCAGTGACGCCACCATCGACAAGGTGGTCGAGGCCTTCGAGGGGCAGGAGATGGAGCTGATCAAGTCGAGCCTCTCGCACGAGCAGGAGGAGGCGCTGCGCGAGGCCTTCGGGGACGACGAGGACTGACACGGCCTCGCCGGGCGGCGGGGCTCAGCCCGGGCTTCCGCCGCCCAGCCTGCCGTCGTCGCCGATCTGCCCGAAGCGAGCGACGGCGCCGCGCAGGTGCACCTCGCGCACGACCTCGGCGATGACCTCCGCGCGCCGGTCGCGCTCCATCTCGTCGAGCTCGCGCAGCTGATCGGTGTCGACCGTGACGTCGGGCGTCGCGGCGAGGGCGCGAAGCGGGTCCTCGATCAGCGCGTCGCGGAAGCGTTCGTCCGCGACGACGCGGACCCAGAACGGGGTGACCACCCTCTCGTCGGGCATCGCGTGCCTCCGTGTCGCTCGCGAGGTCACATGATGCACGGCAGGCGCGGACGGCGCCCGCTGGGCACCGCTCGGCTCAGTAGCTGTGCAGGATGTTGACGCAGATGATGCTGCCGACGATCAGCGCCACCGCGATGCCGGCCAGCTTCAGATGATCCTTGGTCATAGGGAGGGCATCGACGGCCGCCCGCCCCCGCTTGATCGGGCTCAGTCCCTCCGGACGGCCCGATAGAGGATCAGCAGCACCACGGCGCCGCCCACGGCCACCGCGAAGCTCCAGACGTTGAAGCCCGTGACGCCGTCCTCGGCCCCGAGCCCGGTGGCGACGAAACCGCCGATGAGCGCGCCCACCACACCGATGACGACGGTCGGGATGCATCCCGAGGGGCCCTTGCCGGGCGTGACCAGCCGCGCGAGCGCTCCGGCGACGAGGCCGAACAGGATCCAGGAGAGGATTCCCACTAACGGCCCGTGCCGTCGGAGGGCATGACCACCACGCGACGCGAGAGGCGTTCGATGCGCTCGGCGGCGGCTTCGGCCCACGCCCGGCTGTCGCCCTCGCTCTCGCTCGCCAGGTGCCGGGCCTCGGCGGCGTAGAACGCGATGCGCTCGTCCGCGTCGGGGGCGTGAAGGCCGGCCACCGCGCTCTCCTCGAGGTGGTGCAGGATCCGGGCGACCTCCCCGGGCGAGCGCTTGGCGTTTGGTCCCTCGGTGTGTCGCACGAGCAGCCACCACAGGACGGCCAGGAGCGGGATCTTGACCGCCAGGAAGGTGATGACCGTCCAGAAGCCCAGCACCTCGGGCTCGCCCAGCGCCGCGGCCCACATCGCCATGAAGGTGCCGAGGGCCAGGACCGCGATGGCCAGCGCGACCGATCCGAGCAGGCGCGTGCTGTGGAGGTAGCCGTCTCGGTCGTAGGCGAAGTGGCCGAGGAGGCCACGACGCTCGATCGGTGCGCCGCTTGGGATCACCCGAACGACGCTAGCACGGCCGATCCCGCCCCTTTCGCGGCGGCAGGGGGAGGGGTACGGTGCTGCCGATGATCGTGACGCACGTTACATGAGCGCTCCGGATTCCCCGCCGCTGCGGGGCCCCATGTTGCGGGTCGCCGCCCTCTCGGGTCTGGGCGGGCTTCTGTTCGGCTACGACACCGGTGTGATCAGCGGGGCCTCGGGGTTCATCGCCGACGAGTTCGATCTGGGGGACTCGGCGCTCGAGGTCGTGGTCGCCGCCGTGCTGGCCGGGGCGATCATCGGGGCCCTGTTGGCCGGCCAGCTGACGGGGCGTTTCGGCCGGCGCACGACGATCCTGTTCGCGTCCGCCTTGTTCATCGTCGGGGCGGTCGGCTCCGCCCTGGCGCAGTCGGCCGAGATGCTCATCGGTGCGCGGGTGCTGGTCGGCATCGCCATCGGCATCACCTCGCTGGCGGTGCCGCTCTACATCGGCGAGACCGCCCCGGCGCGCCACCGCGGAGCGATGATCACCCTGTTCCAGCTGGCGATCACCGTGGGGATCCTGGTGGCCACACTGGTCGACGAGGCGTTCTCGGCGAGCGAGGGCTGGCGCTGGATGCTGGGGCTGGCCGTGGTGCCCGCGATCGTGCAGTTCGGTGGCATGGTGACCGCGCCGGCCAGCCCTCGGTGGCTCGTCGAGCGCGGCCGCGTGGACGAGGCCCGCGCGATCCTGGGTCGCCTGCAGCCCGACGAGGACCTCGACGGCCTGATGGGCGAGATCCAGAAGGACATCGCCACCAGTACCGCCGGGAACCTTCGCGACCTGCTCGCCCCCGCGCTGCGCGGCGTGCTGATCATCGGCGTCACGATGGCCGTGGTGCAGCAGGTGACCGGCATCAACACGGTCATCTACTACGACGTCAACATCTTCGAGCGCGCCGGCATCGGCGATGCCTCCGACGCCATCTGGGCGGCGGTGTTCATCGGCCTGGTGAACGTGCTCTCCACGTTCATCGCCATCCGGTTCATCGACCGCATCGGGCGGCGCCCGCTGCTGATGCTGGGGCTGTGCGGGATGATCATCGGCCTGTTCCTGATCGGCCTCGCGTTCGCATGGCCGGGGCCCGAGAGCGGCGGCCTCATCAGCGAGCTGGCCGTGCTCGGCATGGTCGTCTACATCGTCTCGTTCGCGGCGTCGCTGGGGCCGATCGTCTGGGTGCTGATCGCCGAGCTGTACCCGACCCGCGTGCGTGGCCCGGCGATGAGCGTCGCAACCATGGCCAACTGGACGGCGAACCTGATCGTGGCCCTGACCTTCCTGACCCTGCTGGACGAGTTGGGCGAGGCGGAGACGTTCTGGCTCTACGGCCTCATCGCGATCGCGTCACTTCTCTACGTCTGGCGCAAGGTCCCCGAGACCAAGGGCAAGACGCTGGAGCAGCTGTCGATCGAGCTGGGCACCGTGGAGGATCCGAAGCGCGACTTGTGATCCGGCCGCGGGCTTTGCTTAACTGGATAACGGCATGAGCACCGACAGCGCCACACCCACCATCTCCATGACCGAGGCCGCGGTCGCGCGCCTGCGGGCGCTTGTGGCCGAGAGCGGGGAGGCCGACGCCGGCCTGCGGGTCGAGGTCAACCCGGGTGGCTGCTCGGGTTTCGAGTACGCGCTCGCGCTGGAGCCACCCCGCGAGGGTGACGAGATCGTGGGCCCCGAGGGGGCTCGCGTGTACGTCGACCGCTTCAGTCTTCCGTACCTTCTCGGCGTCGAGCTCGACTACGAGGAGAGCTTCCAGGGGGCGGGGTTCATCATCAACAACCCCAACGCCTCGGCGTCCTGCGGCTGCGGGAAGTCCTTCTCGACCTAGCCCGGCTCTCAGGAGCCGAAGTCGGCGACGTAGATCCCGAAGCCGCAGCGCTCCGGGCTCATCACGCTGATCCCGACCCAGCGGAACCGGGGGCTCATCAGCACGCGTCGGTGGGTGGGACTGTTCATCCAGGCCCGCACCACCCGCCGGGCGTCCCTGGCACGGCACGACTCGTTGAACGCGATCACCTCACCGTGTGGGCCGCGTGCATGAACCGGGCGGAGCCGCGTCCAGAAGGGCTCGCCGCGGGGACCCTCGTGTTGGAAACGATCCGAGCGGAGCAGCCAGGCGCCGTGGCGGGCGGCCGCCCGCGACAGCGGGCGACCGACCCGCACCCGTCGTAGCGATGCCCGGCGCCTGACGCGGTTGATCGCCGCGACGGTCGCGCGCTCGACCGCGGGACGTGACGAGGGGGCCTCCGGCGGCGCGTCGGGGGGCACGACCGGAGTCGCACCTCCCACCGCCAGCGTGGAGAGGGCCAGGACGATCGGCGAGACCATCGACCCGGCGATCGGCGCGACGCGACCGTTGTTGAGGCCCGCGCCCACGGACCGGCCGATAGTTTCCGCCCTGCATGCCCGACGAGCCGATGGTCCACTGGTTTCCGCCCCGTCAGGGGCTCTGGCCGCCGATGCGCGTGGCCGGGCAGTTCCTGCTGCGCCACGCGTGGGGTCCGTTCTACGGGCTGCGGGTGGAGGGCCGCGAGCACCTTCCTGAGAGCGGGGGCGTGCTGCTGGTGGGCAACCATCCGGCCGACGTCGATCCACCGTTCCTCGCCACGGCCTGCCTGCCCCGCGATCTTCGGTTCATCACCCACTCCCGTCACTTCGAGAAGCGCGCGTTCTCGGCGCTGCTGTTCTCGGTGGGGGCGTTTCCGCTGCGGGTGGACCGCCTGGACACGCGTGCCATCCGGTACGCGCGCGACGAGCTCGCCGCGGGCTCGGTGGTCGGCATCTTCCCCGAAGGGCAGGCGAGCGAGCGGCGTGAGCTGCTGCCGTTCCACGATGGCATGGGCTACCTGGCGTTGGAGCCCGGCGTGACGGTGGTGCCCACGGCAATCTGGGGAACGCTCGACCTCTTCCGCGGCAGGCGGCCCTCGGGGCGCGGGCCGGTGGTGGTGCGCTTCGGGCCCGGCATCTCCGCCCCGGCGAAGGGCAGCAGGAAGGCGCGGGCCCGCGAGGTGACCGAGCGTGCCCGGGAGGCTCTGGACGCCCTGGTCGACGAGGCCGTCGAGGACGTCGAGGACGTGCGGGCCTGATCCAAGCGGCGCCACCTTCGGCGCCCGGCGGACGGTGGGCGCTGCGAGGGCCTGCCGCCGCGGCGGAGCACCTCGGGTCCCGCCCGGGAGCGCGACGGGGCTAGCGTCGCCCCCGGCCGAAGTGCTGGCCCGCCGGCGCCGCGGATCGGGCCCGCACCAGACGCGAGGAGTCCTCGGCGGGCGCCTCCGCGGGGGGCTCGATGCGCTCCACCTCCTCGACCAGGACGTTGAGGTTGCGATCGCGCCGCTCCAACCGGCCGCGCACCAGCACCAGCGGGTCGGCTCGGAGGACGGCGCGGTGCCGTTCGTAGACCTGCGGTCGCACGACGCCGTTGATCATCCCGGTCTCGTCCTCGATCAGCAGGAACAGGATGCCGTGGGCGGTGGCGGGTCGTTGGCGCGCCACCACCAGCCCGGCCACCATCACGCGCCGCCCGTCGGGGGCGTCGCGGAGCTCGGCGGCGGTCAGCGTGCCGGAGGGCAGCCCCGGTCGCAGCAGGGCCACCAGGTGCCATCCGGTCGAGAGGCCGGTGGTCTCGTAATCGGTGAGGGCGCGCTCGAACCGGTCGGGCTCGGGCAGCGGGGGCGCCGGCTCGGGGGGGAGCGGGAGCACCAGCTGGCGATCGCGCGACTCGCGCGATCCGGATGTGCCCAGCGCGGTGGGACGCGGAAGCGAGTTGAGCTCCCACATCATGGCCCGGCGCGGTCGGTCGAAGACATCGAGCGACCCCGCCCGGGCGAGCTGGATGAGCTGCTCGCGGCGCAGGTCGCTGCGTGCGGCCAGGTCGGCGGGATCGGCGAAGGGGCCGTTGCGCTCGCGCTCGTCCACCACGCGCTCGGCGGCGTCCTCGCGCACGCCGCGCACGTAGCCCAGGCCGATCCGGACGGCGCCGTCCTCCAGCGAGCACCGGGCCGATGAGTGGGCGATGCAGGGCGGCAGTGCACGCACCCCGCGGCGCTGGGCGTCGCGCAGCAGGCTGGCCGGGGGGTAGAAGCCCATGGGCTGCGCGTTGAGCAACGAGGTCAGGAACTCGGCCGGATACCGCTGGCGCAGCCATGCGCTCTGGTAGGCCAGCACGGCGAAGGCCGCGGAATGCGCCTTGGGGAAGCCAAAGTTGGAGAAGCCGATGAGCTTGGTGAAGACCTCCTTGGTGGTGGCATCGTCCACTCCGCGCTCGCGTGCCCCCTCGAGGAACTCCCGCCACATGCGCAGCATGGCGTCGCGGCTGCGCTTGCGGCTCATGGCGCGCCGAAGCGCCTCGGCCTGTCCGGGCGTGAAGCCCGCCAGCGCCATGGCCACCTCGAGCACCTGCTCCTGGAACACCACCACGCCCAGCGTGTCGCGCAGGCAGTCGGCGAGCAGGGGGTGGTCGTACGGTGGCTCGAAGTCCGGGTCCTCGCGCCGCGCGCGGCGGTGCTTGACGTAGGGGTGCACGGCTCCGCCCGACACCGGCCCGGGGCGGATGAGCGCCACCTGCACCGTCAGGTCGTCGAGCGATTCGGGGCGCGTCTGCAGCAGGCTCTGCATCTGCGCACGGCTCTCGATCTGGAAGACCCCCACGGTGTCGGCGTCCTGGATCTCGGCGTAGACGGCCGCATCGTCGAAGCCGATGCGCGACAGGTCGACGGTCTGGCCGCGGCTCTCGGCGATCAGGTCGACGCACTCCTCGACGGCCGACAGCATGCCCAAGCCGAGCAGGTCGATCTTCACGAAGCCGGCGTCGGAGGCCGAGTCCTTGTCCCACTGGCAGATCTGCCGGCCGGGGAAGGCCGCGGGCACCACCGGCACCAGCTCCACCAGCGGCCGCGCGCTGATGACCATGCCCCCCGAGTGCTGAGAGAGGTGCCGGGGCAGGCCGGACGCCTCGCGGGCCAGGAAGGCCAGCGCCCGCCAGCGCGGGGAGCGCAGCTTGTGCTCGCCGTCGGGCAGGCGGGCCATCTCCTCCTCCAGCGCGTCGGGCGACGACCAGCCGTCCGACAGTCGTGACAGACGCTCGATGTCGGTCTCGGGGAGCGCCAGCGCCTTGCCCAGCTCGCGGATGGCCATGCGGGTGCGGAAGGTGGGGAAGGCCGCGATCAGGGCGGCGTGCTCCTTTCCGTAGCGCCGCACCACCTCCTCGATGAGGCGCTCTCGGATGTCGCGCGGGAAGTCCAGGTCGATGTCGGGAACCGAGGAGATGTCGCGGTTGAGGAACCTCCCCAGGAAGAGCCCGTTCTCGACGGGGTCGATGTGCGACAGCCCGGTGAGGTAGCAGACGATCGATCCCACCGACGACCCCCGACCCCGGCCGGGGGGAAGCGTGCGGCGGGCCGACCACGCCGGGCGCACCTCGTACGCCACCTCGCGGGCCATCTCGAGCAGGTCGCGATGCAGCAGAAAGAAGCCGGCCAGGTCATGGTGGGCGATCAGGTCGAGCTCCTCGTCCAGGCGGCGTCGGGCCTCGGCGCGTCGCGTGGCGTTGGGATACCGGGCGCCCAGCTGGTGGACGCAGAGGTCGCCCAACGCCTGCTGGGCGGTGCGTCTCGGATCGCTGTCCGAGAAGTCGGGGAATCGGTAACCGAGGTCGCGGGTCAGGTCGAACTCGATGCGCTCGGCCAGGCGCTTCGTCTCGGCCACCGCCTCGGGGTGGTCGCGGAACATGGCGGCCATCTCCTCGGTTGGCCGCAGGACCGCCGCCCGGTTGCCGCGTCGCACGGCCTCCGAGGCGTCGAGCGAAGCGTTGTGCTGCAGCGCGGCGAAGGCGTCCTGAAGAAAGGCCCGGCGGTTGTCGTGGGCGTGGACGTTGCCCGTGGCCACCGGCTTCACGCCGACCTCCTCCGCGAGCGCGACCAGCTCGCGTGCCAGGCGCCGGTCGCCCCGGGTGCGCGGGCGCTGGATCTCCACGTAGACGTCCCGACGGCCGGCGATGGTCACCAGTCGCCGCAGCGCTCGCTCCGCGCCCGCTCGATCGCCGCCGGCCAGGTGTCGTGGGACCAGGCCGTGTTGCGCGCAGCCGCTCAGGATCACCAGGCCGTCATGGCGTCGCTCGAGCTCGTCGATCGGCAGCGAGGGGGGCACGGCCCGCCGGTCGGGTGGCGGCCTGGTGTCGCGGTGCGCCCGGGTGATGAGGCGGCAGAGGCTGGCGTAGCCGGTGGCATCGCGCGCCAGCAGGGTCAGGTGGGAGCCGTCGTCCAGGGTCAGCTCGGCGCCGGTGAGGGGGCGTACACCCGCCGCCCGGGCGGCGTGCGCGAACGCCAGCGAGCCGCACAGGCCGTCGTGGTCGGTCAGCGCCAGTGCGGTGTGGCCCTGGGCCGCCGCCGCCTCGGCCAGCTCCTCAGGCGCCGAGGCGCCGTCGAGGAAGCTGAAGGCCGAGTGGGTGTGCAGCTCGACGTAGTCGCTCATACGAACACATGTTCGTATCTTTGCCGGTGCGTCTCAAGTCGGCGCGGGTTCGGCAGGCGTGGATCGCTCACGCCGGGCGATAGGCTCACATCGACCCGTCGCGCCACGTCGATCGAGCACGCGGAGGTGCATCGAATGACCGGACCTGCCCTGATCCTGACCGTCCGCATGCGCTCCGAGCTCACGCTCGAGGAGATCATGGGTATCGCCGAGGAACGCGCACCCGAGTTCGAGGCGCTCCCCGGGCTCACCCAGAAGTACTACGTCGAAGACGTCGAGACCGGCGAGGTCGGTGGCGTCTACCTCTGGGACTCGCCCGAGGCGCTGACCGAGTACCGGGAGTCGGAGCTGCGGGCGAGCATCGGCGCGGCCTATCGGGCCGTGGGCGAGCCGCGCGTCGAGGTCTACCGCATCGTCAAGACCCTGCGGGCGTAGACGCCCGCGGGCATACCCCGATGGACGCGGAGCTGCGATCGCTGGGTCGGGTGGTCGCCTTCGAGCCCGGGGACGTCCTGCGACGCCCCGGCGAGGACGTCGACCGGGTGATGATCGTGTTGGAGGGGGTTGTGCGCGTCGAGCGGACGGCGACGGCCGGGCGCGCCATCGAGCTCTACCGGGTCGAGCACGACGAGCCGTGTGTGCTGGAGGTTTCGTCCGCCCTCTCGGAGGCGCAGTACCCTGCGCGCGCCGTCGCGCAGACCGGCGGCACGGCTCTCGTGATCGCGCTGTCTCGCTTTCGGAGAGCGCTGGCGGACGATCCGGAGCTGCAGCGACGCGTGTTCCGCGTTGTGTCCGAGCGGCTTCTCGAGGTGATGGGCCTCCTTGAGGCCGTTGTCTTCGGGCGCGTCGAGGAGCGGTTGCGGGCGCTGTTGCTGCGCGAGATGGATGAGCGTCGGATCGTGCGGGCGACCCACGCGGAGCTGGCGGAGCGACTTGGGACGGCTCGCGAGGTCGTCAGTCGCCTGCTCTCTCAACTCGAAGGCGAAGGGTCGCTCGAGCTCCAGCGCGGTTCGATCACCGTGCTCGATCCGGAGACGCTCGCCTCAGTGTGACCGCGGTCACTGAAGTGCTGCCACCGCCTGGCGACAATCGGTGTCGACACTCAACAGAGGAGGACACCGTGTCGTTCGTGGGGTTCATGTCCAGTGCGGCCGGGCGGATCACGAGGATCGTCGCCGGGCTCGTGCTGATCGCGGTGGGCGTGCTCATCGGTGGGTGGGGTCTGGCGATCTCGGCCGTCGGTTTGGTTCCGCTGCTGGCCGGCGTCTTCGATGTCTGCCTGTTCGGTCCCGTCCTACGCGCTCCGTTCCGTGGCCGCGATGCGCGGGAGCTGGCTCGCTGACAGGCACGCCCTGCGTGCCTGCTGGATGAGCGATCGGGCGGACCCCCTGTCGCTGGCCCTGGTGGGCGCGCAGTTCGCGCTGCTCGCCGCCATCGCGTTCGCGCCGGGAGGCCCCGTCGCGCTCGACGGCCGCGCCGTGGATGCGGTCGCGGTCGTGGCGATGGTGGCGGGGGTCGCGCTGGTGCTCTGGTCGTCCGTGGCGCTCGGCCGGGGCCTGACGCCGCTGCCGGCGCCACGCCC
>JARFPS010000258.1 GCA_029288175.1 Miltoncostaea sp.
GGGCGTGGCCGAGCGCGAGGCCGCCCGTCCACGCCCGGGGGCGCTAGCCGGCGATCCCGGCGAGCCAGCCCAGGGTCAGCATCAGCACTCCCGCGCCGGCGATCAGCATGGGCGGGACGAGGCGCTCGGACATGTGCACTCCGCGGGTGGGGTGTCGGTGGTCACCATTCCTTTCGCCGAGCCCTAGGAACCGCCTGCTCTTGTGCATAGCATCGCCACCGGTGAGCTGGCTCGATCCCTCGATGGCCGTTCAGACGGTGTCCGGCGCCGTGGCGTCCATCGGGCAGGTCGGGCTGCCGGTGGAGCAGCCCAAGCTCCTTCAGGCGCGCCAGCTGCAGGCGCTGTCGCTGGGCTGGCACATCATCCTCGTGACGTTCGGAGTCACCTTCCCGGGCCTGGTGGTGTTCACCGAGGCGCTCTACCTCCGCACCGGGGACCGCCTGTACCGCGACCTGGCCAGGCGCTGGTCGAAGGTGATGATCGTGCTGTTCGCGGTGGGCGCGGTGAGCGGAACCGTCCTGAGCTTCGAGCTGGGGATCCTCTGGCCCGAGTTCATGGCGGAGTTCGGGGACGTCTTCGGACTGGCATTCGGGCTGGAGGGCTTCGCCTTCTTCACCGAGGCCATCTTCATCGCCATCTACGTCTACGGCTGGGACAAGCTCCCCGAGCGGACGCACTTCCTGACCGGCATCCCCATGATCATCGCGGGGCACGCCGGGGCGTTCTTCGTGATCTCGGTGAACGCCTGGATGAACCACCCGACGGGCTTCAAGGTCGTGGGGGGCGAGGTGACGGACGTGGAGCCGTGGGCCGCGTTGCTCAGCCCCGCCGTCTGGCCCTCCCTCGTGCACATGCTGCTCGCCGCCTACATCACCTGCGGCTTCCTCGTGGCGGGCGTCTACGCGTGGGCCTGGCTCAAGGGCGATCGACGCCGGATCATCCGGACGGCCTTCATCATCCCCTTCACCCTGGCGGCCCTGGCGACCCCTGCGCAGCTGCTGGTGGGCGACTGGATCGCGCGCTACGTTGCGGTGGAGCAGCCGGTGAAGCTCGCCGCCCAGGAGGGCCTGCCCGAGACGACCGACGCGGCGCCCTTCACCATCGGGGGCTGGTACGTCGACGGCGAGGTGAAGGGGGGCATCGAGATCCCCTACCTCCTGTCGATCCTGGCCACCCATGATCCCAACGGCGAGGTGATCGGCCTCGACAGCGTGCCCCCCGAGGATCGGCCGCCGGTCAACGTCGTGCGGATGGCGTTCCAATACATGGTGGGCGTGGGAAGCGCGCTCGCGCTGCTGGCCGTTTGGTTCCTGCTCACCTGGTGGCGGTGGCGCCGGCTGCCCCGCTCGAAGTGGTTCTTCCGCGCAGCCGTGGCGGCGGGCCCTCTCGCGGCCGGAGCCGTCATCGCAGGCTGGATCGTGACGGAGGTCGGGCGTCAGCCCTGGGTGGTCTACGAGGTGATGCGCACCGAGTCGGCGGTGACCGCGGCCGACTCCGTCAACATCTTCTTCGGGGTCATCGCCGCGGTCTACGTGGCGCTGACGATCGGCACCGTCTATGCGCTGCGCCGCTTCGCGCGTCAGAACCGCGAGGCCGACGAGAGGTCGGAGCATGCTGCCTGAGCTCGCCGCCGCCCTCATGGTGGTCGGACTGACCGCCTACGCCATCCTCGGCGGCGCCGACTTCGGCGCCGGCTTCTGGGACCTCACAGCGGGCGGTGCGGAGCGCGGATCGCGCGTGCGCGGCCTGATCGAACGCTCCATGGGGCCGATCTGGGAGGCGAACCACGTCTGGCTGATCTTCGTGCTGGTGGTCTGCTGGACGGCCTTCCCGCCCGCGTTCGGCGCGATCATGTCGACGCTCATCGTTCCGTTCTTCCTCGCGGCGATCGGGATCATCATGCGGGGCTCCGCCTTCGCGTTCCGCGGGCAGGCCGCCACCGTGTCGCAGCAGCGCTTCTTCGGAGCCGTCTTCGCCACGAGCTCCGTGCTGACGCCGTTCTTCCTGGGCGCGGCGGTCGGCGCGATCGCCTCCGGTCGCGTGCCGGCCGGCAACGCGCAGGGAGACATCATCAGCAGCTGGGCCAACCCCACCAGCGTCATGATCGGCCTTCTGGCCGTCGCCAACGGCGCCTACCTCGCGGCGGTCTACATGACCGCCGACGCACAGCGTGGCAACCTCGACGATCTCGTCGAGCGCATGCGCCTGCGGGCGCTCGGAGCCGGCGCGGTCGCCGGCGTTCTGGCCGTGGTGGGGCTGTTCGTCATCCGCGAGGACGCACGCCAGCTCTTCGACGGCCTCACGGGCGACGGGCTCCCGGCGGTCATCATCTCGGCGGTCGCCGGCGTGACTGCCCTCTGGCTGGTCTGGACCCGTCGCGTGAACGCGGCGCGGGTGGCGGCCGCCGTCGCGGTCGCCGCGGTCGCGGCGGGCTGGGCGCTCGCGCAGAACCCGGACATCCTCCCGGGGTCGCTGTCGCTGGATGAGGCCGCCGGCGCCGAGGCCACGCTCGGCTGGCTGCTGGCGTGCGTGGGAGTCGGGCTGCTGATCCTCGGCCCGTCGCTGTTCTACCTCTACCGCCTGCTGCTCACGGGCAGCCTCGACAAGGAGTTCAAGCCGCTCGGTTCGCGGGAGGACGCCCCGTGAGCCGGCGCCACGGGATCGTCCTCGCGGTGGCGCTCTTCGCCGTGGGCGCGCTGGTCGAGCTCGCGCTCGAGGGGCCGGTGCCGCGCGCGATCACGGTCGTCTGCTTCTTCGCCTTTCTCGTGGTCGGGCTGCTGACCGTGGCCTCGCCGGAGTTCCTGTCCGGCGAGGCGGAGGCGGACGAGGGGCCGCCGCCCGACGAGGGGCCGACTAGGCCGGGATGATCTGGAGGCTCCAGGAGCCCCCGGCCACCACGGAGAGCGTGTAGGTGCCCGGACCGAGCGGCGATTCGCCCTCGGGATCGATGCTGTTGACCACGATGGTCGCCACGCCGTTCTGCTCGGTCTGAAGCCGGAACTCGCCGCCGGCGTTGGTCCAGAAGATCGTCGAGTCCTCGGTGATCTGCACCTCGCCCAGGTCGCGGACGCCCTCGCCGGACGCCTCGAACACCGGGTCCCCGACGGGAGGCGGCAGCACGCCCTCGTCCTCGGGCGGCGGGACCTCCTCGGTGACCGGAGGCTCCTCCGTCACCGGCGGCGGCTCCTCGATGAAGGGGTCCTCCTCGATGATCGGCTCCTCGAAGACGGTCTCCGTCTGAGTCGGCGCCGTCGGCGTGGTGGGTGTCGTGGGTGTGGTCTGCGTCATCTCGGTCGAGGCCACCGGCTCCGTGCCCTCGTCGTCCTCCGACAGCGCGAGGCCGAAACCCACGACCGTCGCGGCGACGAGTGCCACCCAGGCCAATGCCACGACCCACTGACCCGCCGGCGTGAGCGCCTGCCAGCCGCGCGCCAGGCCCAGGCGAGGAGGGTCCTCCTGTGGTGGTGGCGGTATCCGCGCGGGCGGAGGTGCGTCGGGGGGTCCGGGGTCGGCACCGCCGGAGTCGGTCACCTCGGGCTCGGGGCGCTCAGACTCCGCCATCTGACGCGACCCTAGCAAGCCGTCCCCACGCCGCCGAGCGGAGACGGCTCACGGTGGTGGATGGGCCATCGGGGCTCGGCTCTAGGGTGGGCGCCGTGGGAAGCACACCACCCGAGGGCGACTCGCAGGAGTACACCAGCCGCGAGATCGAGGACCTCGAGCGCGAGGAGCGCGAGGAGGACTTCACCCCCGTCGCCCGGGTGCCCTGGTTCCTGCGCCGCAAGCGCGACCTGTCGCCCCAGGACCGGCGGGCGGTGCTCGACCAGCTCTTCTCCGAGGGGCCCGACTTCGTCCCCTCGCTGTACCGGCACTTCACACTGATGGCCCTGTCGTCGGCGATCGCGGCCTTCGGCATGCTCAACGACTCGACCGCCGTGGTCATCGGCGCCATGCTCGTCGCTCCGCTCATGACACCGATCATCGGCCTCTCGGCGGCAACCGTGATGGGCTGGCCCGCGCGACAGCTGCAGACCGTCGTCATCGTGGCGGCATCCAGTGCGCTCGCCATCGGGATCGCGGCCGCCATCGAGTTGGTGCAGGAGGGCGACGAGTCGCTGATCCCGGCGGAGGTATTGTCGCGCACCGAGCCGAACCTGCTGGATCTGGGCATCGCGATCGCCGCCGGAGCGGCCGGGGCGTACGTGACGGTGCGGACCAAGGCGGGCGGCGCGCTGCCGGGCGTCGCCATCGCGGTCGCCCTCGTCCCGCCGCTCACGGCCTGCGGCATCCTCTACGCCCGCGGCGAGACCGGGCTGGGCAACGGGGCGCTGCTGCTCTTTCTCACCAACCTCGCCGCGATCGTGCTGTCGGCCATGGTGGTGCTGCTCGCCACGGGCTTCATCCCGCGCGCGCGGGCCGCGCGCATCAACGTGCGACTCCGACTGGGCCTGGCCATCGCGGTCCTCGCCGTCATCGGCGTGACCCAGCCCCTCGCCCGCTACACGGCCAACGAGATCTCCAGCGCGGACCGCCGGCAGCAGCTCACCGCGGGGATCGAGGACTGGCTGGGCGGGCGCGACGTCGAGATCCAGGACGTGCAGCTCGACGAGGGTGGCGACAACGGCTGGGAGCTCGCGCTCCGGCTCGTGGGCACCGACAAGCCCCCGGCCGCCCAACCGCTGGCCGAGAACATCGCCAACCGCATCGGCCGCCCGGGAACGGTGGTCGTGGACTTCGTCCAGGAGGAGCGCGAGACCGCGCGCGCGGAGAGCCGCTCGAGCTAGGAGGCGCCCTCCCAGCCCTCCCAGCGGACCGCCACATCCATGTCCCCACGTGCCCCCGGACGGAAGTCGGTGCCCAGCGTGTGGGCCACGGGGATCATCGCGACCTGTGTCACCTTGTCGTACGGGATGTCGAGGACCTCCGCCGCCGCCTCCTCGTAGAAGAGGTGAATCGTGGTCCAGGCGGTGCCCAGGCCGCGTGAGCGGGCCGCGAGCATGAAGCTCCACACCGCGGGCAGCACCGAGCCGTAGAGGGACGCCTGCACCATCGAGGGCCGCCCCTCGAACCGGCCTTCGTGGCAGGGCACGAGCAGGACCGGCACCTCCCCCAGGTGATCCGCCAGATACTGGGCCGACTTACCGATGCGGCGGGCCTGGGCCCGCTTCTCGGGATCGGTCGGACGCGACGGGGGCGCCAGGATGCCCTCCTCGACATAGCGGTCCCAGCCGCGCCGGTAGATCTCGCCGAGTCGCCGCCTCCGGTCCTCGTCGGTGACCACGACGAAGCGCCAGTCCTGGCGGTTTCCGCCGCTCGGGGCCTGAAGCGCGAGCTCCAGGCATTCGCTGATCAGCTCGCGCGCGACGGGACGCTCCAGGTCCAGCCGGCGCCGGACGGTGCGCGTCGTGCTCAGCAGCTCGTCGGTCGTGAGATCAAGAATGGCCGCATCCTCCGAAGGCGTCGGGGTTCCCACCGGGGTGGTCCTCCCGTAAGACTAGGGCCCGGACGCGATGTGAGGGTGGATGGGCACGCGGGACGCCACGATGATCGAGGTCGCCGGACGCGAGGTCCGGCTCTCGAACCCGGACAAGGTGTTCTTCCCGCGCCTCGGGCTCACGAAGCTCGACCTGTGCCGCCACTACCTCGATGTTGCGGAGCCGGCGCTACGGCACCTGCGCGGCCGCCCCTGCGTGATGAAGCGCTACGTCGACGGCGCGGAGGGCGAGCCCTTCTTCCAGAAGCGCGTCGGAAAGAAAGTGCCCGAGTGGCTCCAGACCGCCACCGTGTCGTTCCCCAGCGGGCGCTCGGCCCGCGAGCTGGTGGTCGAGGACGCCGCGCATCTTGCGTGGGCCGTCAACCTCGGGGTCATCGACTTCAACCCGTGGCCGGTGCGGCGCGACGATCTCGACCGCCCGGACGAGCTCCGCGTCGACCTCGATCCCCAGCCCGGCGTGCCCTTCGCCGACGTCCGGCGCGTGGCGATCGAGGCCGGGGAGGTGCTGCGCGAGCACGGCCTCATCGGCTTCCCCAAGACGTCGGGCTCGCGGGGCATTCACATCCTGGCGCGCGTCGAGCCGCGATGGGGGTTCGACGACGTCCGGCGGGCGGCCCTCGCGCTCGCGCGCGAGGTCGAGCGCAGGGCCCCCGACATCGCGACGAGCAAGTGGTGGAAGGAGGAACGCCACGGCGTCTTCCTGGACTACAACCAGAACGCCCGCGACCGCACCGTGGCCTCGGCCTACTCGGTGCGCCCGACTCCCGATGCGCGGGTCTCGACGCCGCTTCGCTGGAGCGAGGTGCCGGACGTGGAGCCGGAGGACCTGACGCTGCTCACCATCGGAGACCGGCTGGCGAGGCTGGGCGATCCGTCCGCCACGATCGACGACGAGGCCGGCTCGCTGGACGGCCTGCTCGATCTGGCCGCGCGGGACGAGCGCGACGGGCTCGGAGACGCCCCCTGGCCGCCCCACTTCCGGAAGCGCGCCGACGAGCCGCCCCGGGCCCGGCCGAGCCGGCGGCGTCAGACCGAGAGCTGATCCACCCCGCACTCTGCGGGGTCGATGTCGTGCCGCCATCCGACGAGACGCGCGCCGTGGCGGATGCGACCGCCGCTCGCGTGGTCGAACGAGAACTCGCCCACCAGCTCCGGGCGGGTCTCGACCCACTCGAGCTCGCGGCCCGCGGTCCAGCGACTGGCCTCGGCGGAGCCCCGGCGCCCGGTGGCCAGCGGCGCCAGCAGCTCGACGAGCTCGCGCTTCTGCGCGGCCCGGAAGCCCGAGCAGTGGCCCACCGGCCTCAGGCGCCCGTCGGGCTCATGCAGACCCAGGATCAGCGACCCCACCGTGCCCTCGGCCTTGCCGGGCCTCCACCCCATCACCACGCATGACGCCGTCCGCAGGCGCTTGATCTTCACCATGCCCTTGCGCTCGCCCGGGCGGTACGGCGCGTCGGGATCCTTGGCGATGACGCCTTCTCGCTCTGCCAGCCACTCGCGGGCGCGCCCGGGATCGTGGCTGATGGGCGTCAGCTCGATCCCGTCGCCGCCGAAATCGCGCTCGAGCCGGGCGCGGCGCTCTGAGTACGGGCAATCGAGGAGCACCTCGCCGCCGTGCGCCAGGAGATCGAAGGCCACGTAGGTGGCGGGCGTCGCGGCCGCGAGCTCCTCCACCCGCGAGGCGGCAGGATGGATGCGCTGCCCGAGCGCCCCGAAGTCCTCCACGCCGTCGATCCGGACGACGATCTCGCCGTCCAGGACGTAGCTGCCATCCGGGAACGCCAGCTCGGGGAAGTAGCGTCGAAGAGGCTTGGCTCCCCGCGACTGGACGTAGACGCCGGCCCCGTCCCCGTCGGCGAACACGAGGGCTCGGAATCCGTCGAGCTTCGGCTCGTAGACGAGCCCCTCGGACTCCGGCAGCTCCCGCCGCGAGCGGGCGCGCTGGGGCGCCACGGGTGGCCCGAGGCCCGGACCGCCGCTCATGGAAGGACGGCCCGCACCGTGTCGGTCGAGACGTTGCCGGCGCCGTCGACCATGCGGACCTCGAGTCGCAGGCTCGCGCGGCCGGGACCCCGCCGCGCTCGGGCGATGCGCGCCCTGTCGCCCGCGTCGAGCCGCAGGCGGGCGACCGCTCCCGTCGGGTCGGCGCGCACGAGGCGCACGTCCAGAG
>JARFPS010000121.1 GCA_029288175.1 Miltoncostaea sp.
GCTGAACGGATCGATCGCCACCGAGGGGGCCAGGAAGTCCACGTCGTAGGCGGCGTGGTAGACGACCATCATCACGATCGCCACGGTCCGGGCGACGTCGACCTCCCAGAGGCGGTCGGCCGAGGACCCCGCGGCCCTCGGCGTCGAGACGCTCAGGGCTCCACCAGCGCCAGCAGGGGGTCCAGCAGCCCCTTGCGCGCGGCGGCGATGCCGGCGGGCATGTCCTCCGTCGTGGCCAGGTCGATCGTCTGCCCACCGGCCTCGCGCACCACGAGCGCCCCGGCCGCCGTGTCCCACGGCTCGACGCCGCGTTCGAAGAAGGCGTCGAACCGCTCCGCGGCCACCCACGACAGATCGAGGGCCGCCGCGCCCATGCGGCGGATGTCGCGCACGCGAGCCATCGCGGGCGCCAACCGGCCGACCTGACGGTCGCGGACCGCCGCGCTGTAGTTGAAGCCGGTGCCCACCAGCGCCTCGGCCAGATCCTCCGAGGGGCCCAGGGCCAGCGCCCGGCCGTTGAGGGTGGCCCCACGGTCGCGCACCGCCACGAAGGTCTCGTCCCGGTTGGGGTCGTGCACCACCCCGGCCAGCGCGCCGGCGGCGTCGGACGCGGCGAGGCTCACGCACCAGTGGGGAATGCCCCAGAGGAAGTTGATCGTGCCGTCCAGCGGATCGACCAGCCAGCGGACACGCCCCTCGGCGCCGGCGTGGTCGGTCCCCTCCTCGGCGAGGATCGTGTCGTCGGGGCGCGCGGCGCGGAGCCGATCGACGATCAACGCCTCGGAGGCGCGGTCGGCGTCGCTGACCAGGTCGGTGCGCGTCGACTTCGAGGCAAGACCGCGGGCCGGTCCCTCGGCGTGGCCCATCAGCAGCCGGCCGGCCTCGATCGCGATCTCCTCGGCCACGGCGGCCAGCGCGGGTCCGGTACCCATGGGGTCGGCGGCGGTCACGGCGCACATCATGCCGCTCCGGCGCGCAGGTGGGCCACGATCGCGCCGAGAGCCTCACCGGGACGCTCAAGATGCGGCAGGTGGCCGCAGTCGTCCAGGCACAACAGGCGTCCCCCCGGGAGCATCCGCGACAGGCTGACGGCCTGCCCCGGGTGGAGCACCGTGTCCCGGGCGCCCACGAGGACGAGCGCGGGCTGGATCACCCGGGGGGCGAGGTCGCGGGCGTCGAAGCGCAGCCCCGCCGCGAGCGTCGCCGTCAGCACGCCCGCGTCGGCGGTGGCCAGACGGTCGGCCGCCTGATGCAGCAGGCGCCGCGCCTCGGGGTCGGCGTCGATGCGCTCGGGGTGGGCGACGGCGGCCCGGTAGGAGGCAAGGCGACGGGCCGGGTCGCGGCGGCGGCGGCGAAGGAACGCGGCCGCCAGCGGCGGGCCCAGCACCGGGACCGACACGACCTCGACCGGGCTGCGGGGCAGCAGGGCCCGCACGTCCGGAGGGACCACCTTCGGCGCGATGAACACCAGCCGGCCCACCAGGTCCGGGCGGCGGGCGGCGGCGAGAAGAGCCGGCTGGGCACCCAGCGAGTGCGCCACGAGCGCCGCGGGCCCGGTCGCCTCGAGCAGGTCCAACACCGCATCCGCGTGCTCGTCGGGCCGCACACGGGCGTCGCCCGCCGCAAGCGTCTCGCCGGTGCCGGGCAGATCGACCGCCACGGCCGCGCAACCGCCCCGGGCGAGGGCGTCGGGCAACCCGCCCCAGCTCTCCTTGTCGCCGGACCAGCCGTGCGCCAGGACCACGGGCGGGCCGTCGCCCGTGGTGGTGGTCGCGATCAACGTGGACACCGCGACCATCGTGGCAGGCTGCCCTAGACTGTCGCGCATGGGCACCGAGCTGGATCTCATCGCGCCCCGCGGCTATTGCGCCGGCGTCGACCGCGCCATCGAGACGGTGGAGCGCACGCTCGACGAGCTGGGACCGCCCGTCTACGTCCGCGGCGAGATCGTCCACAACCAGCATGTGGTCAGCTCGCTGGCCGCGCGCGGTGCGGTGTTCGTCGACTCCGAGGAGGACGTCCCCCGGGGCGAGACCATCATCCTGTCCGCCCACGGCGTCTCCCCCGCCGTGCGGGAGGGCTGCGCGGCCCGGGACCTGACGGTGATCGACGCGACCTGCCCGCTGGTCAGCAAGGTGCACGCGGAGGTTCGGCGTTATGCGGGCCGCGGGGCCACCGTCCTCCTGGTCGGCCACGACGACCACGACGAGGTCATCGGCACCCGCGGAGAGGCGCCCGATCAGGTCATCCTGGTGGAGGACGAAGAGCAGGCGCGGGCCGTCGAGGTCCCCGATCCCGAGAACGTGGCGCTCACCACGCAGACCACCCTGTCCATCGACGACACGGTCGGCATCGTCCGCATCCTCAAGGAGCGTTTCCCCGCGTTGCAGGTGCCGGCCTCCAGCGACATCTGCTACGCGACCCAGAACCGCCAGGACGCCGTGAAGCAGGCCGTGGCCGCAGGTGCCGACCTGGTGCTCGTGGTGGGCTCGCAGAACTCCTCGAACTCGAACCGCATGGTCGAGGTCGCCATCTCTGCCGGCGCCGACTCTCACCTGCTCGACAAGGCGGACGAGCTGGACCCCTCATGGCTGGCCGGCAAGTCGCGCGTGGCGCTCACCTCTGGGGCCTCCGCGCCCGAGGTGCTGGTGCAGGAGGTGGCCACCGCCCTCGTGAGCGCGGGATACCAGCGCTCGGGCCAGGAGAACCCCAGCGACGAGGGGGTCGTCTTCTCGCTCCCGCCCGAGGTGCCGTAGCCCACGCCGCCGGGCCGTCGCGGCCCGAACCCTCACGAGCGTTGCAGGTTTGCCGAGACCGCTTGTGACGGCGAGTCACGACCTCCATCGTGGAGCGTTGACGTGCGGCGGTTCCTTCTTCTTCTCGCCCTTCTCGGGGCGATCGGGGCGCTCTGCGCCTCGTTCGCCGCGGCCCAGGGCGTCGGCGACCAGCGACGCGAGGTGGAGCGCCTCGAGGCCGAGCTGGCCGCGCTCGACGCCGAGGCAGGCGCCGCCGCGGCCGCTCACAACGGCGCCCTGCAGCGGCTCGACGGGCTGAACCAGCGCATCGCGACCACCCGCCGCGAGATCGCCGAGACCGAGCGTGCCCGATCCGTCGCCCAGGAGGCGCTGGAGCGACGACTCGTGGCCGTCTACGTCCGCGAGGAGCCGACGCTTCTGGACCTGCTCGTCTCGGCCGGCAACGTGTCGGACGCGCTGTCGGCACGGGAGCTGCTGGAGCGCGTCGCGGCCACCGACGCCGGCATCGTCCGGAACGTCCGCGAGCGCCGCGCGCGCCTCGGTGAGCTGAAGCGCACCCTCGACGAGGATCGGCGCAGCGCCGAGGACGAGGCGGAGGAGCGCCGGAGGCGCCGCGACGAGCTGGCCGGCACCGCGGCGAGGAGACGCGAGGTGTTGAGCGGCGCCCGCGCGGCACTGCGGCGCCTGCTGGCCGAGGAGCGACGGCGAAAGGAGGCCCTGGCGCGGCTCCGCCAGGCGCAGAACGCCGGCACCTTCGAGCAGACCGAGCGCGCGCCGGCCGGTACCCCGAGCACAGGCCAGATCTTCCCCGTGGCGGGCGCGAACCGCTTCAGCGACGACTGGTTGGCCCCCCGCGGAGGCGGCCGGCTGCACCAGGGCATCGACATCTTCGCGGCGCACGGCACGCCTCTGGTGGCCGTCGCCGACGGCACCCTGTTCCGCGTGGGCTACAACGGGCTGGGCGGATGGCGCCTCTGGCTGCGGGACGGCTCCGGTACCACCTACTACTACGCCCATCTGGCGAGCTTCAGCGGCGCGGCGCGGGAGGGGGCGGCCGTCGCGAAGGGGACGGTACTCGGCTTCGTGGGAACCAGCGGCGACGCGCGGGGGACCTCGCCGCACCTCCACTTCGAGATCCACCCCGGTGGCGCCGGGCCGGTCCGCCCGTTCCCGATCGTCGTGGGCTGGCCGCGCGCCGGATGAGCGCCGAGCCGCGCCCCGGGAGCCGGCCCGCCGCGGCCGGACCGCACACGGCGTTCGGGCACGACGACGACGATCTCGTCCTGTCGTTGCTCACCTATCGCAGCGAGGACGGGCGCACCTGGGACGCCCTCCTGGCCCGGCCGAGAGAGGGTGACGAGTGGCCGGAGCTCTGCGTGGTGGTCCACGGCGACGGCGGGAACTACATGTCCGGGGTCCCACGGATGCTGGCGTTCGAGCTCGCTCGCCGCGGCCACCCGACCCTCAACATCAACACGCGCATGGCCAACTTCGGCGCCGCCTACGGCGGTGGCCGGCTCGACCGGGCACCGCTCGACCTCGCGGGGGCGCTGCGCCGCGGTCGCGAGCTCGGCTTCGAGCGCTTCGTGCTGGTAGGCCATCGCGAGGGCACCGCGGTGGCGGTGCATCTCCTCGCGGAGCGGGCCCCGGACGACGTCGCTGCCATCGTCTGCGCGTCGCCGGTGCCATCCCTGCCCGAGGCCGCCCGGGGCCGGTGGAGCGCCAACGGGGCCGACCCGGCGTTCGCCGCCGTCGCGCGTGAGGCCGCCCGCGTCGCCCACGGCGAGCGCGAGGACGACATCGTGTGCGTCCGCCGCGCGGCGGGCCCGTCGACCTCCGCGGCCGACGCCGAGGTCTGGACCTACCGAACATGGTGGTGCTGCCACGGCGACGAGGCCGACCACGCCGTGCCCGGGGAGCGGCTCGCGCAGGTGGACGCGCCCACCCTCATCGTGGAGCCCGACGACGACCGGGGCCGCCGGCAGGGCCGGGAGCTCGTGGCGACGGCGAAGGGCACTGCCGAGCTGGCGTTGATCCCCGGCGCGGCCGACGACCTGGAGGGCGATGTCACCGAGGTGGGCGAGGTCGTGGAACGATGGCTGGCGCGGAGCCTGCCGGAGGAGCGATCACCGCGTCCGGCCTCACCGCCGGCCGGCGGCGGCACCCGCCACCAGCTGGTGACCCTGACGGCCGAAGACGGCACGGAGCACGACGGGCTCCTGCACCACGACCCGGAGGCCGAGGCGGCGCAGAGCGGCCCCCGTACCGCCGTCCTGCACGTCCACGGGAACCAGGGCAACCTGACCGTCGGGACGCTGCGCTTCCTCCCCGACCCGGTGGTCGAAGCCGGCGCGGGAATGCTGGTCGTCGAGACCCGGCTCGCCAACACCTCGCAGTTGGTCGGCCACGCACGGCTGCCCGATGCGCTGCTCGACCTCGCCGCGGGCGCCGACTGGCTTCTGGCCCAGGGCTACGGGCGCATCGTGCTCTCGGGCTACTCGCTCGGGGCCACGCTGGCCGTGCGGTTGGCCTCCGAGAACCCGCCGTGGCTCGCCGGCCTGATGACCTTCGGCGCGGACTGGTCGATGCCCGAGGCGACACGCGCCCGGATGGCGGCCTTGGGCGCCGAGCCGCCCTACGAGCGCCTGGTCGACATCTGCCGCGAGGTCGGGGTGGAGGGGCCGGTGGGCGCCCCGGACGACCCGCTGGTGGTCGTCCGGCGGGCGTTCGGCGCCTCGGCCGAGCCGCGCTTCGCGGGCGTCTACACCGCGCGGACGTGGTGGTCCTCACGCGGCCCCGAGGCGGCCGACGCCGAGCCCGGGCGCCACATCGCGCGGGTGGAGGTCCCGACGCTCCTGGTCCAGGGCACAGCCGACACGATCGCCGAGCCGGCCAACGCGGACCGCCTCGCCGAGGAGGCGCGTCGCGGCGGCAACGACCGGGTCACGATCGCCTCGATCGAGGGGGTCGGTCACGGTTTCCACGGCGGTGAGCAGCGCGTGGCCGACGCCGTGACCGGGTTCCTTCGCGATCTGGGCTAGCCGCGCTCCTCGGGCCCGATGGCCGTGGGGCCCTGGATGCTGAGCCCGGGGGGGACGCGGGCGGCCAGCTGATCGGCGTCCAGGGCGAGGCGCGGGTCGATCTCGAGGTCGACCGGCTCGCCGTCCAGGGTGGGGACCTCCACGCCCGCGGCGGTCAGCCATCGCGCGTACAGCGCGTTGAGGTGCCTGCGCGCCGTCTCCGGCGAGTCCGCACCGCGCGCGTTCTTGATCGGCGAGAACTCGTCCTCGCGGGCCGCCTCCACGGTCGACGTGGCCCGCGCCTCGGGCAGGGCGTCGAACAGGAAGGTCTCGAACTTGATGGCGTTGGGCTCCTCGGGCGCCACCCGCGTGCCGTCCGGACCGACGAAGGGCACCTTCTTCAGCGCCCGGTGGAACGGCAACCCGGCCGGCCCGTCGGTGATCCGACGGATGAAGTCGACCTCGATCGCGTGCACCGCGATCGACCCCGCCCAGAGCGCCAGATCGCCCGCCTCGTCCCGCAACTCGGCGAGCTCGTCGGGCAGGTCGCTGTATTCCACGACCTCCGTGCGCCCGTCGACGTCGGCGACGACCCCCATCTTCTCCTCGGGCGCCACCTTCCGGACGACGACCGTCGACATCTCGGCGCCCGCCAGAACGTGGTGCCCCAGGAACTCGGGGCGCGCCACGCGCACCAGCGGATTGTCCACCTGGAACGTGTAGGCGGTGGTCACCCCCGCGGCGGCCCACTCCTCCAGCACCCCGTCCCGCCGGAGCGCGGCGAGGACACCGCCGTGGCCGTCCGGCGACAGGGCCAGCCGGTCCGGCGCCTCGAGCAGGATGCGCCCCGTCTCGGCGTCGACGGCGGGCATCGTGCCCTGCACGACGAAGCGCACGGAGCCCCCGGCGAGGCCGTAGTCGCGGTTCTCGGCAAAGAGCTCGCGCGTCGCGGCGTCGTTGGCCGGCGAGGTCAGCACGCAGAACGGCAGCTCGCACCCGTAGCGCTCGCGGACGGCCGCGATCTTGGCGCAGTGGTGCCAGAAGAGCGTGCGTCCGGTGACCGGTGCGAAGGGGTAGTCGCCCTTGGGACCGTCGAATCCGAGCCGGGTGCCCTGCCCGCCCGCCAGCAGCACGCAGCCCACCCGACCCGCGCGCAGCAGCGCCTCGCCCTCGGCGCGAGCCTCCCGGTCGCGGGCACGCTGGGCGTCGTCGCGCGGAATGCCGACCGCCTCTGGCGGACCGATCTCGGTGGGCGCGTGCTCGGCCTCGCCGCGGCCGCCGCAGAAGCGCTCGACGAGCTCGCCGACCTGATCGAGGTCCAGACCCTCGATGTCGGCGAGCAGACGGTCTCGGCCCCCGGGCCCCAGCGCCTCGACCGCCGCGATCAGATGCTCCTGCCCGGCCGCCGCCAGGCGCTCGGCCAGCGCCGGGGAGAGCGCGCTCATCCCAGGCCCGAGCGCTGCAGGGCCTCGCGCACGTCCATCACGAGACCCACCCAGAACGGCCCGAACTCGCCGTAGCGGGCGCTGACCGGATCGAACCTCATCTCGTAGACGATCTCCTTGATGACAGCGGGATCGTCGGCCAGCAGTGTGACCCCCCACTCCCAGTCGTCGAGGCCGGTCGAGCCGGTGATGAGCTGGAGGACGCGGCCGGCGTAGCCCCGCCCGATGCGGGCGTGACCCTGCATGAGGCGCTTCCGCTCCTCGAAGTCGAGCTCGTACCAGTTGGCGTCCGGCAGCCTGGTCTTGGACATGGGGTAGAAGGCGATCATGCGGCGGTCGGGAAGATCGGGGTGAAGGCGCGCGTCGGCGTACTTCTCCATCCGCTCGCGCCAGGCGGCGAGCGCCTCCTCGGTGACGGGCTCGCCGGAGGAGGTCAGCCGATCGCGCTCGTCCTGCTCGGTGCTCGTGTACTCGCTGCGCTCGGTCAGGCTCACGAAGGAGTCGACGGGATCGACCGGGCCGGTCAGCACGGCCTTCACGAGCAGGTCGAGCGCATCGAGGTCCGGCCCGAGGGCCATGAGACCGACGTCGGCGTCGGAGCCGAGCACCGAGAAGGCGATGACCTGCTGATCCGGCGCCGCGTCGAATGCCTCGACGGCCTCCCAGATGGTGGACGCACCGGTTTCGCCTCTGCGCGCCGAGAGCAGGAGATGGATGACTCCCCGGCCCTCGCTCGGGCGCACGCCGTCAGCCGCTTCCACGGTGCCGCACTCTAGTGCCGCACCGTGGAAGACGGAAGCCGGCTCAGCAGCTGCGGCGCAGTTCGCTGGCGACGCAGCGGTCGCGGCCCCCGCC
>JARFPS010000174.1 GCA_029288175.1 Miltoncostaea sp.
GTTCTGGACTGGGGCACGGGAAGCGGCGCCGTGGCGCTGGCCCTGGCCTCCGAGCGGCGGGACCTCTCGGTGACCGCGCTCGACCGTTCCGAGCCCGCGCTTCGGGTGGCCCGCGCCAACGGCGAGGAGCTGGGTCTCGAGGTGGAGTGGATCGCCTCCGACGGCTTCGCCGCGGTGGCCGGCCGGCGCTTCGCGCTGATCGTCGCCAACCCGCCCTACCTCTCGGACGACGAGCTCCGGCTGGCCCCGCCGGAGCTCGCCTTCGAGCCCGCGGACGCCCTGTCGTCCGGTCCTCTCGGCACCGAGGCGCTGAGCGGTCTGGCCGCGGCGTCGGGCGAGCATCTCGATCCTGGGGGCGCCCTGGTCGCCGAGATCGGGGCGGGTCAGGAGGAGGCCGCCGCGCGGCTCTGGCGGGAGGCGGGGTTCCGCGATGTCGTGGTGCGCCAGGACCTGGCCGGGCTGCCGCGGGTGGTGGAGGGGCACCGGTGAGCGACGCCCTGGACCGCCTGTCCGCGTCGCTGGCCTCCGGCGGCACCGCGCTTCTGCCCACCGACACGGTCTATGGGCTCGCGGCGGCCCTCGAATCGGAGGTCGGCGTCGACGCCCTCTACCGGCTCAAGGACCGTCCGCGCTCGCAGCCGTGCCAGGTCCTGCTGCTCGGCGATGCGCCGCGCGAGGCCGCCCTGGAGGCGTTGTCGGACCACGAGCGGCGCGCCGCGGGCGCGTTGCTGCCCGGCCCGTCCACGTGCATCGTCGCGGATCCCGCCGGCACCTACGCGCGGGCCGCGGGCGAGGCCGTCGGGTCCGTGGGGCTCCGCGCGCCGGCGATGGACGGCGAGCTGGCGGGGCTGCGGCTGCCGCTCGTCGCGACCAGCGCCAACGAGCCCGGCGGCCCCGACCCGGCGACGGTCGACGCCGTGCCCGCCCGCTTGCGGGCAGCGGTGAGTGAGGTGTGGGATGCAGGGAGGCTTCCGGGCATCGCCTCCGCCGTGGTCGACCTGCGTCCGCTGGCAGAGGGCGCGCCGGCCCGGCTGGTGCGCGACGGCCCGGATCCCGCGGCGGTGCGCGCGGTTCTGGCCGGTGTCGGCGTGGCGCTGGTGTAGCCTCAATTAACCCCCGACGAGCCACCCCGGAGGACCTCGTGAGCTTCACGGATTCCGACAGCTACCTTGGTCAGGATCTCGCCGACGTCGACCCCGACGTCGCACGGATGATCGGCGACGAGCTCGATCGTCAGGGCGACACGCTGGAGATGATCGCGAGCGAGAACTTCACCAGCGTCGCCGTGCTCCAGGCCGTCGGGACGGTGCTGACCAACAAGTACGCCGAGGGCCTCCCGGGGAAGCGCTACTACGGCGGGTGCGAGGTCGTCGACCGCGTCGAGCAGCTCGCTATCGACCGGGCCAAGGAGCTGTTCGGGGCAGATCACGCCAACGTGCAGCCCCACTCCGGGGCGACGGCCAACCAGGCCGCCTACATGGCGACGATGAAGCCGGGCGACCGGGGGCTCGCCATGGCGCTCGCCCACGGCGGCCACCTCTCCCACGGGCTCAAGGTCAACTTCTCGGGCCGCGACTACGAGTTCCACCACTACGGGGTCAGCCGGGACGACCACCGCATCGACATGGACGAGGTGCGGTCGAAGGCGCTCGAGGTGCGGCCCGCGGTGATCGTGGCGGGGGCGTCGGCCTACCCGCGCATCATCGACTTCGGCGCGTTCCGCGAGATCGCCGACGAGGTCGGCGCGCGGCTGATCGTCGACATGGCCCATATCGCCGGGCTGGTCGCGGCGGGGGTGCACCCCTCCCCGGTCGGCGTCGCCGACATCGTCACCACCACCACGCACAAGACCCTCGGCGGCCCGCGCGCCGGCATCGTGCTCTCGTCCGAGGAGCTCGCGCGCGACGTGGACCGCGCCGTGTTCCCGGGGTTGCAGGGCGGACCGCTCATGCACGTGATCGCCGGCAAGGCGGTCGCGCTCGGCCACGCCCTGACCCCCGAGTTCCGGGCGCGCCAGCAGCGAGTGGTCGACAACAGCGCGGCGCTCGCGGCGAGTCTCAGCGGAGCCGGCGTGTCGCTGGTCAGCGGTGGCACCGACAACCACCTGCTGCTCGTCGACCTGTCGGCCACGCCGCTCACCGGCGCCGACGCGGAAGAGCGGCTCGATCGAGCGGGCATCACGGTGAACAAGAACGGGATCCCCTTCGACGAGCGCCCGCCGACCGTGACGTCCGGACTGCGCATCGGCACCGCGGCGCTCACGACCCGCGGGCTCGGCACCGACGAGATGACCGAGATCGGCGCCATCATCGCCGCGGCTCTCGACCCCGCCGCGGGCGAGGGCGAGCTCGCCGAGCTCGGCGAGCGCTCGCGGGCCATCGGGGACCGCTTCCCGCTGTACCCGAGCCTTCGCGAGACGGCGGCCATCCCGGGCTGATCGACCCGCCGCGGGGTCGTCCCCGTGGTTCGAGCGCCGTCCTGTGGACCCTCACGCTCCGGCGCCGGGAGGCCGATCTTGAGGGGGTATGAGCCCCCCGATGGAGTCCATCGACAGCGCGACGCCTCCGGTGGTGCTGGTGGTCGACGACGATGCGCCGTCCCGGCGCGTGGTGTCGGTGGTTCTGACGCGCGCGGGCGTGGGGGTGCTCACGGCGGACGGCGGTGAATCCGCGCTCGACGTGCTGCGATCCGAGCGGGTGGACGTGGTCGTCGCCGATTGGCACATGCCCGGTCTGGACGGGCCGGAACTCGTCAAGGCCGTGCGCCGGCTGCCCGACGGGGGGCCGTACTTCATCACGCTCACCGGCATGTCGGGCGACCAGGCGCTGGTCGAGGCGCTGGAGGCGGGTGCCGACGACCACATGGCCAAGTCCGCCACCCGCGAGGAGCTCCTGGCCCGGATCCGCGTGGGCATCCGCATGCGCGAGGTGCGCCAGGACGCCGCCGAGGCGCGTGCCGCCCGCGATCGATCCGACACCCTGGCCGGGATGCTCGGTCGCGCGCACGCCCACCTGGAGCAGCGTCACCGGGACCTGGAGCGCCAGCGGGGCATCCTGCAGGCCGTGCTGGACGCCGCGCCGCTCGGCGTGCGCCTGATCGGGACCGACGCCGCGGTCCAGGTGTCGAACCGCCTTTTCAACGAGGTCTTCGGCGAGGTCGACCGGCACGGCTTCGCCGGTCGACTGGACCGCGCCGCCGCGTTGGCCGAGATCGTCGACGACCCGGGATCGTTCGTCGCGCTGGTCGCGCGGACGCTGGACGAGCCCGAGCTGACCTGCACGGACGAGTACCGACTGAGGGGCTCGGGGCGCTCGTTCACGCGCTTCACCACGCCGGTCCACGACGCCCAGGGATCGCCCATCGGGCGCCTCTTCGTGCACAACGAGACCACCAAGGAACGTCAGGCCGAGCGGCTGAAGGACGAGTTCATCGCGGTGGCGTCCCACGAGCTGCGCACGCCTCTGACCTCGGTGGTCGGCTACCTGGACCTCCTCGGCGACGAGGCCGGGGAGGGGGCGCTGACCGAGGACCAGGCCCACCTGGTCGGCGTCGCCCGCCGCAACGCCGACCGCCTGGTCGCGCTGGTGGGCGATCTGATCCTCTACGCCAAGGCCGAGGCCGGGCAGCTGACCATCGCGCCGGTCATGTGTGACGCCGCGGCGATCTGCCGCGAGGCCCACCTGGCTGCCGGCCCCTCGGCCGACGCCGCCGGGGTGGCCCTCGATCTGAGCGTTCCGGAGGCCGTGCCCCTCGAGGCCGATCCCGAGCGACTGCGCCAGATGCTCGACAACCTGGTGGGCAACGCCGTGAAGTTCACGCCCGCGGGCGGGCGGGTCGTGATCACCGCGTCGTCGGCGGGCGAGGCCGTGCGGATCTCGGTGCAGGACACGGGCATCGGTATCCCGGCCGACGAGCAGGCGCATCTGTTCGAGCGCTTCTTCCGCGGCAGCCTGGCCACGGAGGGCCAGATCCCCGGAACCGGGCTGGGTCTGGCGATCACCGAGCGCTTGGTGGCGGCCCACGGAGGGACCATCGCGTGCCACAGCGCGGAGGGTGAGGGCACCACCATCACCATCGATCTGGGGATCCGGGTCGGGGAAGCCAAGCGCGAGCGGGCCGTGCGCGACAGCGCGCGGGCGGCCTGAACGGGCACAAGCGCTTCGGTCCGCGGCGGTTCTCCCCGAGGTGTGTGATCAGTTCGTAAGCGAAGGATTCACGTCCGAAGCAGGCCCCTCGGAGGACGTCCATCGTGCCGATAGCTTGGCCGCCAATGTCGATCCCCACTCGCAGGCGAGGGGTGCCCCACCTCGCCGCCGCCCTCACCGCGGGCGGTCTCATCGCACTCGGCGCCGCCTCGTCCACCGGATCCGCCGCCGTCGAGGTGGGGGTCTACCAGGACGACCCGGTCAAGACGGTTCCCGGCCTGGCCCGGCGCGTGGGCGGGAAGGGCACGCGCGTCATCTCGGTCTACGTCACGGCGGGGAGGCGACTCGACCCCTCCATCGTGCGCCTGGCCCGGCAGCGGCGCGCCCGGCTGCTCATCACCTGGTTGCCCGACTCGGGGAGGGCCGGGTCCAATCAGCCTCGCTTCCGCAATCGCAACGTGGCGCGAGGCAAGTTCGACCGCTCCCTTACCCGGCTGGCGCGCCAGGTGCGCGGCCTGCGCCCCGCCCCGATCATCCGCCCCATGCCCGAGCCGAACACGCCCTGGTACGCGTGGTCGGGAACGGTGAACAAGAACAACCCGGCGACCTACGTCGCCGCCTGGAAGCGCGTCCGCCGGGCGGTGCGTCGCGGTGGGGGCAGCCGCGTCAAGCTGATGTGGGCGCCCTATCACCGCAGCGTGCCCGACATCGAGACCAACGAGATCCAGGACTACTTCCCGGGCGCCCGCCAGGTCGATCTCGTCGGCGCGAGCGGATACAACTTCGGCACCACCGGGGGGCTCGGCTGGACCGATCCCCAGCCGCTGTTCGAGGACGCCTACCGGCAGATCACGGCCCTGGCGCCCAAGCCCTTCTGGATCGCCGAGACCGGCTCCACCCGCAAGGGCGGCAACAAGGCCCAGTGGATGGGCAAGCTGGCCCGCGTCCGCGCTGACTTCCCCTTGCTCAAGGGCATCGTCTGGTACGACGTCAAGGACCGCAACGGCGACTTCCGCATCCGTCAGTCCGCGGCCACGACGCGGGCCTTCAAGGCGTTCCTGAAGAGAGTGAGGGCACGATGAGCGTTCGCGGTCTTCGCCGCCGCCGCCTGCGCCGGCCGCGGCCGGGCGGGGTCCAGGCGGCACTGACCGAGCAGATGGTCGACCGGCTGATGTGGCGCACCGGGTTCGGCCCGAGCGACGCCGATCGCAAGCGGTGGACCGGCAAGACGCTGCCCCAGGTCGTCAACCAGCTGCTCAAGGCGCCGCAGGGCCCCTTCGTCGGCGACCCGCCGTTGCGCGACAAGAGCGGACACAACCCCCACGAGGACGACCGCGATCTGGTCCTGGCCTGGCTCGACCGGATGGTGCGCACGCGCAACCCGCTGGTCGAGCGTCTGACCTTCTTCTGGCACGGGCACTTCGCCACGCAGCGCGACGAGGTCTCGCCGCCACAGCTGATGACGCGGCAGAACGAGCAGTTCCGTCGCTACTCCGACC
>JARFPS010000176.1 GCA_029288175.1 Miltoncostaea sp.
CGTAGACGTCGACGGCGTTGGTCTCCACGGGCGACTCGAAGCCCCATGCCTCGGTGAGCAGTCGCTGGCGATCGAAGACCTCGCCCGGGCTGGCGAGCAGGCGTTCCAGCAGGTCGAACTCGCGGCGGGTCAGGGCCAGCGCGCGGTCGCCCCGGCGCACCTCGCGCGTGGCCGGATCGAGGGTCAGATCGGCGAAGGCGCGTACGCCGTCGGCCGGCTCGGTGCGGGCCCGCCGGAGCAGCGCCCGGATGCGCGCCACCAGCTCGGCCGTCGAGAACGGCTTCACCAGGTAATCGTCCGCGCCGGCGTCGAGCCCGTGGATGCGGTCGGTCACGGTGTCGCGGGCGGTCAGCATCAGGATGGGGAGCCGGTCCCCCGCCGCGCGCATGTCGCGGCACAGGTCGACGCCGTCCACGTCGGGGAGCAGGAGGTCGAGCAGGATCAGATCGGGCTTGCGCGACCGCAGCGTGGCGAGCGCGGTGGCCCCGTCCGGCGCCTCGTCGACCGAGAACCCCTCGTAGGACAGCACGCGGGTCAGCATCGCCCGGACGTGGGGCTCGTCCTCGACCACCATGATGCGCCCGTCCATGCGTGGAGGTTAGCCAAGGGGCGCTCCGCGCCCACTCGGCCCCCGGCATCCGGGTATGCTGCCCGATCGTGCGCCACACACTCTCCGTTCTGGTCGACAACAAGCCCGGCGTGCTCTCGCGCGTGTCGGGGCTGTTCACCCGTCGCGGGTTCAACATCGATTCGCTGGCCGTCAGTCCCACGGAGGACGTGGCGCGCTCGCGGATGACGATCAGCTGCGACGACACGAAGTTCCCCATCGAGCAGGTCACCAAGCAGCTCGACAAGCTCGTGAACGTGATCAAGATCCGTGATCTCGATCCGCAGAACATGGTGGCCCGCGAGCTGGCCCTGCTGAAGGTGAGCGCCGCCGGGCAGGCCCGCGGCGAGGTGATCCAGCTCGTCGAGATCTTCGGCGCCCAGATCGTCGACGTCACCCCCGACTCCGTGACCATCCAGGCCACGGGCGAGTCGCACACGCTGCTCAACCTCGAGGAACTCCTCCGTCCCTACGGGCTCATCGAGCTCGTCAAGACGGGCGTGGTGGCCCTCGGGCGCGGCGGCAACCCCACCTAGGAACCGCTCCGGCGGCAGAAACCACGACCGCGAAGGGTCACGATGTACTACGACGACGACGCCGATCTCTCCCTGCTGAAGGGGAAGACCGTGGCCGTGATCGGCTACGGCAGCCAGGGGCACGCTCACGCGCTGAACCTGCATGACTCCGGCGTGGACGTCGTGGTCGGGCTTCGGCCGGGGAGCGCGTCGGCGGAGGCGGCCGCGAGCGCGGGTCTCGAGGTGCTGTCGCCCGAGGAGGCGGCCGAGCGCGGCGACATGGTCATGGTGCTGACCCCCGACGAGCACCAGGCCGAGCTGTACCGCGAGAAGATCGAGCCCGGGCTGCGCCCCGGCAACATGCTGATGTTCGCCCATGGCTTCGCGGTGCACTTCGGGCAGGTCGTCGCGCCGCCGGAGGTCGACGTGGCCATGGTCGCGCCCAAGGGGCCCGGGCACCTGGTGCGCCGCACCTACACCGAGGGCAACGGCACGCCCGGCCTGCTGGCCGTCGCCCAGGACGCCTCGGGCGCGGCCAAGGACCTTGCCCTGGCCTACGCGAAGGGCATCGGCTGCACGCGCGCCGGCGTCATCGAGACGACCTTCGCCGACGAGACCGAGACCGACCTGTTCGGCGAGCAGGCGGTGCTGTGCGGGGGGCTCACCGAGCTGGTCCGCGCCGGCTTCGACACCCTGACCGAGGCGGGCTACGACCCCGAGCTGGCCTACTTCGAGTGCCTGCACGAGCTGAAGCTGATCGTGGACCTGATGTACGAGAAGGGCATCAGCGGTATGCGCTACTCGATCTCGAACACCGCGGAGTACGGCGACGTCACGCGCGGGTCGCGCATCATCACCGACGACACCCGGGCCGAGATGCGCAAGATCCTGGGCGAGATCCAGAGCGGCCAGTTCGCCAAGGAGTGGCTCACCGAGAACCAGGTCGGGCGCCCCGTGTTCAACGCAGTGGTGCGCCGCCAGGCCGATCACCCCGTGGAGGACGTGGGCAAGCGTCTTCGCGGGATGATGAGCTGGATCGACACCGAGTTCTAGTTCCCCTCGGCCTCCGGGGCCGCCGTTAGCATCCGCCTCTCCGCCTGCCCGCCCGGTCGGCGCGGGCGGCCGGTCCGACATCCCTCGAGAAGGAGCCTCCGCTGAGCGCTGACGCCCGCCCTGAACTCAAGGTGCTCATCTGCGAGAAGATCGCCCCGAGCGGGGTGGACTTCCTGTCCGAGCGCTTCGACGTCGACGTGGAGCTCGACTGGGACGCCGATCAGCTCAAGGAGCGCATCGGCGACTACGACGCGATCGTCGTCCGCAGCGCCACCAAGGTCACCGCAGAGCTGATCGACGCGGCCACGAAGCTCTCCGTGGTCGGCAGGGCCGGCACCGGGGTCGACAACGTCGACGTCGAGGCGGCCACCCGGCGCGGCATCGTGGTGTGCAACGCGGCCGGCTCGAACGCCGTCTCGGCCGCCGAGCACGCGATCGCCCTGCTGCTGGCCCAGGCGAGGAACGTGGCCCACGCGCACGCCAGCCTGGTCGACGGACGGTGGGAGCGCGCCAAGTTCGGCGGCATCGAGGTCACCGGCAAGACCCTCGGCGTGCTGGGCTTCGGCCGCATCGGCCAGATGGTCGCGGAGCGGGCCAAGGGCCTCAGCATGGAGGTGGTCGCCTACGACCCCTTCGTGGCCGAGTCGCGCTTCCGCGACCTCGGCGTGGAGCGGGCCGAGGAGCCCGCGGACCTCTACGCGGCCGCCGACTTCATCTCGCTGCATCTGGCCAGCTCGCCTCAGACCCGGGGATTCGTGGATGCCGAGGCCTTCTCGCAGATGAAGCCCACCGCGCGCATCATCAACGCCGCGCGAGGCGACGTGGTCGACCAGGACGCCCTGGTCCAGGCGCTGACCGACGGGACGATCGCGGGCGCGGGCATCGACGTCTATCCCGAGGAGCCCACCACGGAGAGCCCGTTGTTCGGGCTTCCGGGGGTCGTGGTCACGCCCCACCTGGGGGCCTCCACGTCCGAGGCCCAGGATCGCGCGGGTGCGGTGGTGGCCGAGCAGGTCGCCGCGGCGCTGACGGGCGGCATGGTGACCCACGCCGTGAACATCCCGGCGGTCAGCCCCGAGGCGCTCGACGTGCTGGGCCCCTTCATGCCCCTGGCGCGCCAGCTGGGGCAGCTGCTTGCGCGCATCGCCGGCGTCGACAGCCCCATCGAGATCTCCTATGAGGGCCGCCTGGGCGAGGAGGACACCCGCCTGCTCACGGCCTCGGTGCTCGCGGGCATGGTCAGCGGGGCGGTCGAGGGGCCCGTCAACCTCGTCAACGCCACCAGCCTCGCCGCGGACCGCGGCATCGAGTGGGCCGAGACCAACAGCCCTCGCGCGGTCGACTACACGAACCGCATCACCGTCCGCGCCGGCGAGGTCAGCATGTCGGGCACCACCGTGGGAACCACCTCGCGGCCGCGCCTCGTCTCGGCGTTCGACCAGGCCATCGAGCTGGAGCTCGCGCCGCACGTGGGCATCTTCCTGTACCAAGACGTGCCGGGTCAGGTGGGGCGGGTCGGAACCATCCTCGGCACGGCCGACGTCAACATCGCCTCGATGGCCGTGTCGCCGAGCAAGCGGGAAGGCTCGGCGGCCATGGCCGTCACCGTCGACTCTCCCGTGCCCTCCACCGTGGTCGAGGAGATCGGCGCTCTGGACGGGTTCGAGTCGGTCTGGTTCGTCGATCTGGACGACGGCTGATCAGCCGCGGTCCGATCGGCTACAGTTGTCGCATGGGTCCGGACGCCGCATCACGCCTCCTCGGTCGCGTCCTCCTGCCGATTCTCCCCCGCTAGGGGGAGCCTGATGACACCCGGGCCCGCACGGCGGGCGATCCGCAAAGCCCCGGTCGGAGGAGGAGCTGGAGCATGACGACCGACGCACCTGACCCACGCCACGACGACGCGAACCGCGTCCGTTTCTTCGATACCACGCTGCGCGACGGCGAGCAGTCGCCCGGCATCCACCTCAACACGACCGAGAAGGTCGAGGTGGCGCGTCAGCTCGTGCGTCTCGGCGTGGACATCATCGAGGCGGGCTTCCCGATCGCCTCGCCCGGAGACTTCGAGGGCGCCCGGGCCATCGCCGAGGACGTCGAGGGCGTGACGGTGGCGGGCCTGGCGCGGGCCAACGAGCGGGACGTGGAGCGCGCGGGGGAGGCCGTGCTGCCCGCCGAGCGGGGGCGGATCCACACGTTCATCGCCACCAGCGACATCCACCTCGAGCACAAGCTGCGCATGGATCGCGCGCAGGTGCTGGCCGCCGCGGTCGACGCGGTCAAGCTCGCCCGCTCCATCGTGGACGACGTCGAGTTCAGTTGCGAGGACGCCACCCGCTCCGACGTGGCGTTCGTCGCCGAGGTCATCGGTGGCGCCATCGAGGAGGGTGCGACCACCATCAACATCCCGGACACGGTGGGCTACACGATGCCCACCGAGTTCCAGGCCTTCCTGCTCGGCCTGTACGAGCGGTGCCCGGCGCTGCGCGACGTGACGCTGTCGGTGCACTGTCACAACGACCTCGGTCTGGCGGTCGCCAACTCCCTGGCCGGCCTGCACGTGGGTGCGCGGCAGATCGAGTGCTGCGTCAACGGCATCGGCGAGCGGGCCGGCAACGCCAGCCTCGAGGAGATGGCGATGATCCTGCGCACCCGCGCCGACGACGTCGGCGGCCTGTGGTGCGGCATCGACACCACCGAGATCACGCGGGCGAGCCGCCTGGTCAGTCGCCTCACGGGCTACACCGTGCAGCCGAACAAGGCCGTGGTGGGCCGCAACGCGTTCGCGCACGAGGCGGGCATCCACCAGCACGGCGTGCTGTCCAACCCGCTGACCTACGAGATCATGGACGCCACCAGCGTGGGTCTGGCGCAGAGCGAGATCGTGCTCGGCAAGCACTCCGGCCGTCACGCGCTGAAGGCCGCCTACGAGGAGCTGGGCTACGATCTCGATCGCGACCAGCTCAACCACGTCTTCGACCGCTTCAAGGAGGTGGCCGACCGGAAGGGACGGGTTTCGGCCGCGGACCTCGAGGCGCTGCTGTCGGACGAGATGCGCGCCGAGGCCACGGGCGAGCTGAAGCTCGAGTCCATGACCTTCTCGGGCGGCACCGAGGGCGCGCCCGAGGCGCGGGTGGTCGTGCGCACCTCCGACGGCGCGCTGCACGAGGGCGCCAGCGACGGCGACGGGCCGGTCGACGCCCTGATGCGGGCGATCGACGCGGCCATGGGCAGCAGCGGGCGGCTGCTCGAGTACAACGTCTCGTCGATCACCAGCGGCAAGGACGCGCTGGGCGAGGCGCGGGTGGCATGCGAGATCGACGGCCGGACCTTCGCCGGTCAGGCCGTCTCGACCGACGTCATGGAGGCGTCGGCGGTGGCCTACCTGCGAGCGGTGGACGCGAGCCGCCGGGCCACCGAAGGTGAGCGCGTGACGGCAGGGGGGGTCTGACCACCATGGGCAAGACGATGTTCCGCAAGCTCTGGGACGCCCACGAGGTGCGCCCCGCCGAGGACGGCCAGCCGGCGCTCCTGTTCATCGATCTTCACCTGGTGCAAGAGGTCACCTCGACCCAGGCCTTCGACGGGCTGCGGCTCGCCGGCCGCACGGTGCGCCGTCCCGACCGTACGGTGGCCACGGTCGACCACAACGTCCCCACCATCGGTCGCGAGAATGGCATCTCGGACGAGCTGTCGGCCAAGCAGGTCGAAGCGCTGGAGCGCAACGCGGAGGAGTTCGGCATCCCGCTCTTCTCGATCCGCAGCCGGCGGCAGGGGATCGTCCACGTCATCGGCCCGGAGCTCGGACTGACGCAGCCCGGCATGACCATCGTCTGCGGCGACAGCCACACCTCCACCCACGGTGCCTTCGGGGCCCTGGCCTTCGGCATCGGCACGTCCGAGGTGGAACACGTGCTGGCCACCCAGACCCTGCCGCAGACCCTTCCGCGCACGCTCCGCGTGTCCATCGAGGGGGAGCGCCCGGTGGGCGTGACCGCCAAGGACCTGATCCTCGGGACCATCGGCCAGCTCGGCGTCGGCGGCGGCGTGGGCTACGCCATCGAGTTCGCCGGCTCCGCCATCCGGGACCTCTCCATGGAGGGGCGGATGACCGTCTGCAACATGACGATCGAGGGTGGCGGCCGCGCCGGGATGATCGCTCCGGACGACACCACCTTCGACTACATCGAGGGCCGTCCCGGCGCGCCCGACGACTTCGAGGCGGCCGTCGAGCGCTGGCGGTCGCTGCCCAGCGACGACGACGCCGAGTTCGATCGCGAGGAGACCGTGGACGCAACCGCGCTGGCCCCGCAGGTCACCTGGGGAACCAACCCGGGCATGGTCGCGCCGATCACGGACCGCGTGCCCGATCCCGAGGACTACGACGACCCCGGCGACCGCGAGTCGGTGCGGCGGGCGCTCGACTACATGGGCCTGCAGGGGGGCGAGGCCATCGAGGACATCGCCATCGACACCGTCTTCCTCGGCTCGTGCACCAACGCCCGCATCGAGGACCTCCGCGCCGCCGCGTCGATCGTCGCGGGGCGCTCGGTGGCTCCCTCGGTGCGCGCCATGGTCGTCCCGGGCTCGATGCAGGTGAAGGCCCGCGCCGAGGAGGAGGGGCTCGACGAGGTCTTCCGCAGGGCGGGCTTCGAGTGGCGGGACGCCGGTTGCTCGATGTGTCTCGCCATGAACGACGACGTCCTGCAGCCCGGTGAGCGGTGCGCGTCGACCAGCAACCGCAACTTCGAGGGCCGGCAGGGCAAGGGTGGGCGCACGCACCTGGTCAGCCCGCCGATGGCGGCGGCGGCCGCGATCGCCGGTCATCTGGTGGACGTCCGTTCGTTCGATGCCGACCTGGTGGGTGCCTGATGGAGCCGTTCACCGTTCACACGTCGCGTCTGGCGCCGCTCGACCGCCACGACGTCGACACCGACCAGATCATCCCCAAGCAGTTCCTGAAGCGCATCGAGCGCACGGGCTTCGGCGAGTTCCTCTTCTGGGACTGGCGCGAGGAGGACGACTATCACCTGCACCACCCCCGCTTCCGCGACGCCGAGGTGCTCGTCACCGGGCGCAACTTCGGCTGCGGGTCCTCGCGGGAGCACGCGCCGTGGTCGTTGCAGGACCACGGCTACCGGGCCATCGTGGCCGTGTCGTTCGCGGACATCTTCCGCAACAACTGCACCAAGATCGGGCTGCTCCCGGTGGAGCTGCCCGAGAGCGAGGTCCGCGCCCTCATCGACTTCGCGCACGAGGACCACATGGCGCAGGTCCACATCGACCTTCCCGAGCAGGTGGTCCACATGCCCGACGGCCGGCGCGTGGGGTTCGACATCGATCCGGGCGTCAAGCAGCGCCTCGTCAACGGCTGGGACGACGTGTCCCTGACGCTGAACGACGAGGCCCTGATCGAGCGCTACGAGAACGAGCGCGAGATCGCCGGCGCCGGAACGGCGTGGCTGCACGACCGGTAGTCGGAGCGGGGGCGATGGCCGTGGCCGCCCTCGCGGCCGGCGCGCTCGCCCCCGGCTCCGCCGCGGGCGCGTCGTTGTTCGCCGACGACGGCGACGGTCTGGAGCCAGGGCTGCCGGTCGCCTATGCCCCCGCCGGGGGGCCTGTGACCGTCGATGTCCCAGCGCTTCATCCCGACCTGGCGGTGGGGGCGGTGGGGCGGATCCATCGCGACAGCACCGCCCACCTCGGCCTGGTGAGGGCGCGCTTCGTGGGGCCGGGGGGCTCGACGCTCGGCGCCGTGGGCTCTGTGGAGCCGTTGCTGCTGGGGACGGGCTCCCGGCGGATCGGCAGTCGCCACCGCTTCGTGCTTCCGCCGCGCCTCGGCGCGCGGGTCCGCGCTGGAGGCGTCCGGCTCGTGGTGACCGCCCAGAGTCGCCTGGTGGTCGACGGCCGCAGCCGGCCGGTCGAGGTGGTCTCGTCCAGCCGCACGCGCGACCTGCCCATCGCCGGAGGGGTACCGCCGGAGCTGGGGAAGCCCCGCTGCGAGGCCGCGCGGAGCATCGCGTCGGCGGGGCGCACCACGCGCATCGCGGTGCGCTGCGACCGCAGCTCTCCGAAGCTGTCGCTCGCGACGATCCCGAAGCGCGGTCGCGCACGCCTGGTCGGCGCTCCTCTGGGGCGGGCGATCATCGACTACACGCCGCCGCCGGGCTTCATGGGAACCACGTCGCTGCGCGTACGTGCGACCAACGAGTGGGGGTCCACGACCACGACGCGCACCATCGCCGTCCGGCCCTTCCGCCTGCGGGCGCTGGGCGATTCCGTCACCGGCGGCTTCGGCTTCCTTGGCGACGGCTCCGAGTGGAGTTTCGACGACCTCATCGACTGCATCCCGCCCTCGGACTTCAACGACCGCTGCACCTCGAACTCGCCCAACGGCGTCGACTCCGACGCCGCGGTCGCCTGGCTGCCGGACTACGGCCTGTCGAACAACGTGGCCTGGCCCGCGCAGTTCGCCAACGCCAACGGCATCTCGGGCCCGGCCTTCGCCAACCACGGCGTGTCGGGCTCGCGCCCGCAGGACTGGGACTCCGGCGGCATGTTCAACGGCACGCTCGGGGGCATCGTGGCCTCGCGGCCCGATCTGACGGTGATGACCCTCGGCGCCAACCCGCTCCTCGACATCTTCCTCACCGGGCGGGGCATCGGGTGCGCCGCCACCTTGTCCGACGCCGAGTTCCGTAAGTGCGTGCGCGGGTTCATCGCGCAGCAGAAGCTGGTGCCCCGCCTGCGCTCGGTGCTGGCCCAGCTCCTGGTCGCGCCCACCAACCGTGTGGTGGTCTCGCAGTACCACTCGGCCATCCCGTCCAGCTCGATCTTCAGCGTCGCGTCGCTGCGGATCATGTTTCAGGAGCTCAACGGGGCGGTGCGCAACGCCGCGCGCGGCGCGCCCGGTTTCGGCACGCGCATCTTCCTCATGGCGCCGCCGCTGTTCCCGGCCGGCCTACCACCCGGCGAGGCGATATGCACGACCCGCGACACCGGGACGCTGGTCGACGGGCAGAGCCGCCAGTCCCGCGTCACCCAGGACGAGCTGGCGGTGCTGGATCCGCTGTCCTTCTGTGGCAGCGAGGAGTACTGGATCATCAGCCAGGACACCGGCATTCATCCCTCCCGAGCCGGGCACGCCCAGTTCGCCGCCGCGCTGCAGCGGGTGGTGGACGAGAACGATCTGATGCCGGAGCGCGCCAACCCGTAGTCCCTCCGCCGGCCGGGGCCGGTCGGTTCGACGTGCGCTAGGTTGCCCGCCGGTCACACGACGGGGGACACATGAGGAACGCGACGGTGGTGGTGCTCGAAGGCGACGGGATCGGCCCCGAGGTGGTGGCCGTGGCCCGGGAGGTCGTGGATCTGGTCGCGGCCGACGAGGGCCTGTCGATCTCCTGGGACGAGCACCTCATGGGCGGCTGCTCCATCGACGTCCACGGCACGGCGCTGACCGACGAGGTCCTTCGCGAGTGCCAGGAGGCGGACGCGGTGCTCTTGGGCGCGGTCGGGGGTCCCAAGTGGGACACCACGGACCCGGAGGCTCCGCGCCCCGAGCAGGGGCTGCTCGGCCTGCGATCGGGTCTCGGCCTGTTCGCCAACCTGCGCCCGGTCAAGCCGATCCCCGCGCTCTACGACGCCAGCCCGCTGCGGCGCGAGCGCATCGAGGGCACCGACCTGCTGGTGGTGCGCGAGTTGACCGGCGGCCTGTACTTCGGCGACAGCGCGCGCGACGGCGAGCGCGCCTACGACACGTTGGAGTACACGGTCGAGGAGATCGACCGGGTGGTCCGGCGGGCGTTCGACGCCGCGCGCCTGCGGCGGGGCAAGGTGACCTCCGTCGACAAGGCCAACGTCCTCGAGACCTCGCGGCTGTGGCGCGAGCGGGCCACGATCGTGAGCGAGGACTACACCGACGTGGAGCTCGATCACCTGCTCGTCGACAACGCGGCGATGCAGCTGCTGATGCGGCCCGCCGACTTCGACGTGATCGTCACCGAGAACATGTTCGGCGACATCCTCAGCGACGAGGCGGCTCAGCTCACGGGGTCGATCGGTCTTCTGCCGTCGGCCAGCGTCGGCGAGGGGCGCGGGGGCCTGTACGAGCCGGTGCACGGCTCGGCGCCCGACATCGCCGGCCTCGGCGTCGCCAACCCGTTGGCGACGGTCCTCTCGGCCGCCATGATGCTCCGCTACTCGCTCGACGCACCGCGCGCGGCCGACCGTCTGGACGCGGCGGTCGCGGCGGTGCTGGCCGAGGGCCTGCGCACCGGCGACCTGGGTGGGAGCGCCACCACGCGCGAGGCGGCCGACGCTCTGCTGGGCGCCCTTGCCGCCTGACGCGGTGGGACGCGGCGCTCAGCGCCGCGCCGCGACCAGCCCGGCCCGGCGCGTCGCCCGCGTCGTCGGGCATCCCAGCCGCTTGGCGCTCGGCGTCGCCACGTACCTGGCGGAGAAGCGGCCGGTCAGTCCCACTGCGACGGTGCCGGTCCGCCGGGTGGTGAGGGCCGAGCGCTTGACGTTCAGCACCACCTGGGCCCCCCGGGCGTCGTACGCCCGGCGGATGGTGCGCCGGCTGACGACCACGCCGTTGCGGCGCCGCGTGATCACGCAGACCCGCTCGCCGGCGCGGCGGACGCGCGACAAGCGTCCCACGTAGCGCTGCTTGGCGGCGTTCCACGCCAGGGGGAACCATCCCGACCCGGGGCGCCGGGCCAGCGTCCGGCACGCGCCCGCCTCGCACTGGGGGCGGAAGCGCCAGATCTGGCTGTTGCCGGCGACCCTCACGCGGTAGGCGCCCTGGAGGCGCGGGGTGCGATCCGGGCCGGTCAGGGTGAAGGAGCGCTCCTCGGACCGGAGGTCGCCCACGCCCGCGCACGTCATGACGACCGACCAGCGGTACGTCGCCGGCCGCGTGGGGCTCGCCTCGAGCCGGGCCGCGCCGCTCGGCGGCGAGCCCGAGGTCGTGCTGGTGGTCACCGACCCATCGGGCTTCGTCACCTCGATGCGCGCCGTCTGCGCGGGCGATGCGCATCCGGTGGTGTCGGCGGTCCAGGCGAACGACACGCCGTAGGGCGGAGGCGCCGTGGGGAACACGGCGCCGTCGGCGGGCGAGGGTTCGACGAGGGCGATTCCCGCCCCGAGGCCGGTCGCAGGGGTGGCGGCGAGCGCCACCAGCGCGGCGCAGAGTGGGAAGGATCGTCGCTTCATCGAGGCTCCGGGCGTCGGGGTCCGCGGGAGTCTCTACCCCTCGGACGGCCGGGCGCAACCCGACTGCGGGGTGGTCTTCGGCGACGGCGACCGGCCATCGCCGGCGGGCTCGCGGTCGGCGATCTCCGGGCGATTCAGGCTAAGGTTCGCCCAGCCGCTGCCGGACGGAGAAACGCGCATGATCGAAGCCGACAAGATCTGGATGAACGGGGAGCTCGTCGACTGGGGCGACGCCCAGGTGCACGTGCTGTCGCACGGGCTTCACTACGGCAGCACGGTCTTCGAGGGTATCCGCGCCTATGCCACCGACGACGGCCCCGCGGTGTTCCGTCTTCAGGATCACCTGGCCCGCCTGGAGCGGAGCGCGGCGGTGTACCAGATGCCGTTGCCCTACACGCGGGAGCAGCTCCGTGAGGCCGTCCACGACGTCATCGCCTCGAACGAGCTGACCGAGGGGTGCTACATCCGGCCCATCGCGTGGCGCGGGTACGGGGTGATGGGCCTCTATCCACTCGACGCGCCGGTCGACGTGGCGATCGCCGCCTGGCCGTGGGGCGCCTACCTGGGCGACGAGGCGTTGCGCTCGGGCATCCGGGCGAAGATCTCGTCGTGGCGGCGCATCGGTGCCAGCACCATCCCGGCCACCGCGAAGGCCGGCGGCCAGTACCTCAACTCCATCCTCGCCAAGATCGAGAGCCACAAGGGGGGCTACGACGAGGCGTTGCTGCTCAACGAGCAGGGCTTCGTGGCCGACGGCTCGGGCGAGAACCTGTTCATCGTCCGCGACGGCGTGCTCATCACCCCGCCGTTGCAGGCGTCGATCCTCGAGGGGATCACCCGCGACACGGTCATGCAGCTCGCCCGCGAGGAGGGCGTGGAGATCATCGAGCGCGAGATCGCGCGCGCCGAGCTCTACGCGGCCGATGAGGTCTTCGTCACCGGCACAGCGGCCGAGGTCTGCCCGGTGCGCGAGGTCGACGACTTCCCCATCGAGGCTCCGGGCCCGATCACCAAGCGCGTCCAGGACCGCTTCTTCGCGGCCATCGTCGGCCGCGACCCGCGCTCGGCCGACTGGCTGGACTACGTCACCGTTCCGGCCCCCGCGCGCCCGTGACCGACCGGGTCCTCATCTACGACACCACGCTGCGCGACGGCATGCAGCGCGAAGGTCTGAGCCTGTCGGTGGGCGAGCAGATGGCGGTCGCGCATCGGCTGGCCGAGTTCGGAGTCCACTACCTGGAGGCGGGCTTCCCGGCCAGCAACCCCAAGTACGGCGAGCTGTTCGAGCGGCTCGAGCGCGAGGATCTGGGCGAGACCAAGGTCGCGGCCTTCGGCATGACGCGCCGCAAGCACACGGCTCCGGGCGACGACCCGGCCATGCGGGGACTCGCCGAGTGTTTCGCGCCGGTCATCACCATCGTCGGCAAGACGTGGGACCTCCACCTCGAGAAGGTGACCAAGGTGGACCGGCCCGAGAACCTGGCCATGATCTCCGAGTCGGTCGACTTCCTGGTGCGCGAGGGCAAGGAGGTCGTCTACGACGCCGAGCACTTCTTCGACGCCTATCGCGCCCACCCCGACTACGCGCTCGACTGCCTGCGCGCGGCGGAGGCCGCCGGGGCCCACTGGATCACCCCCTGCGACACCAACGGAGCCACGCTGCCCTCCGAGGTCGGCCGCATCATCGCCGAGGTCCGGGAGGCGATTCCGGGCGCGCGCATCGGCATCCACACCCACAACGACGCCGAGTGCGGCGTGGCCAACACGCTGGCCGCGGTCACCGAGGGCGCCCGGCTGGTCCAGGGGACCATCAACGGCTACGGCGAGCGGTGCGGCAACGCCAACCTCGTCTCGATCATCCCGTCGCTCCCTCTCAAGATGGGGCTCGACGCCATTCCCGAGGAGCGCCTGGCGGAGCTGACGCAGCTCAGCCATTTCGTGGCCGAGACGGCCAACCTGCGCCCCGACGACTGGGCTCCATACGTCGGTCGCAACGCGTTCGCGCACAAGGGCGGCATGCACGTGGCCGGCATGCTGGCCGACACGCGCACCTTCGAGCACGTCGAGCCCGAGGCGGTGGGCAACGAGCGGACGATGGTCGCCTCCGAGCTGTCGGGGCGCGGCACGATCCTGGCGAAGGCCGAGGAGTTCGGCCTGGACATCGACGACCCCGACGTGGTCGCCCGGATCCTGGCCCGGCTCAAGGAGCTCGAGCACCGCGGCTACCACTTCGAGGTGGCCGACGCCTCGCTGAGGCTGCTGATGGAACGCGAGCTCGGCATCCATCGGCCGCTGTTCGATCTCGAGAGCTACCGCGTCATCAGCGAGGAGCGCAGCGACGGCGCGCTTGCCACCGAAGCAACCGTCAAGCTCGTGCACGACGGCGCCCGCCTGCTGGCCACGGCCGAGGGCAACGGCCCGGTGCACGCGCTCGACAACGCGCTGCGCGGGGCGCTCGGTGAGCGGGTGCCCGAGCTCGCGCTCATCGAGCTGGTCAACTTCAAGGTGCGGATCCTCGACGAGAGCCACGGGGCCGACGCCACCATCCGCGTGCTCATCGAGAGCAGCAACGGCGTCGAGAGCTGGGGCTCCATCGGGGTCAGCGAGAACGTCATCGGCGCGTCGTGGGAGGCGCTGGTCGACAGCATCGAGCACGGGGTCCGGCGCACCGCGGCGGCGCGACACACCTCGTCTGCTTGACCCCGCACGATCCGATCCCGCTCGCGAAGCCGGTCATCGGCGCGCGTGAGCACGAGCTGGTGGGCGAGGTCCTGCGCTCGGGCCAGCTGTCGCTCGGCCCGATGGTGGAGCGCTTCGAGCACGGGTGGTGCGAGCGCATCGGCTGCCGCAACGCCGTCGCCACCTCGAGCGGGACGGCCGGCCTGCACCTGTCGCTGCTCGCGCTGGGGATCGGGCCGGGCGACGAGGTCGTCACCTCCTCGTTCTCGTTCGTCGCCTCCGCCAACGCCATCCTGTTCACCGGGGCCACTCCGGTCTTCGCGGACGTCGACATCGACACGTTCAACATGGACCCGGCGCGGGTCGAGGAGGCGATCACTGAGCGCACCCGCGCGCTGCTGATCGTCGACATCTTCGGCTATCCGGCCGAGGTCCCGGCGCTGCTCGACATCGCGCGGCGGCACGACCTGGCGGTGGTCGAGGACGCCTGCCAGAGCATCGACGGCGCCTACGACGGCACGAAGCTCGGCACCCACGGCCACCCCGCGGTGTACGGCTTCTACGCCAACAAACAGCTGACCACGGCCGAGGGCGGCGTGATCCTGACCGACGACGACGACCTGGCGGAGCTCCTGCGCAGCACGCGCAACCAGGGGCGTACCGACGACGGCGGATGGTTGGTGCATTCCCGCCTGGGGTACAACTATCGCCTGTCCGACGTCCACTGCGCGATCGGGGTCGCGCAGCTCGAGCGCCTGGACGCCATGATGGAGGGGCGAGCGCGCGTGGCGTCGTGGTACCAAGCGCGGGTGAGGGGGATCGAGGGCGTCGCGCCGATGTTCGAGGGCCGGCAGACGCGCTCGTGGTTCGTCTACGCGCCGAGGCTCGCCGAGGGCGTCGACCGCGACCGCGTCATCGAGCGTCTGGGTGAGCGGGGCATCGCGGCCAAGCCCTACCTGCCCTGCATCCACCTCCAGCCGTTCTACCGCGAGGACCACGGCCACCGGCGCGGAACCTTTCCGAACACGGAGATGATCAGCGCGTCGACCATCGCGCTCCCGTTCTTCCCCGAGATGACCGAGGACCAGGTGGACCGCGTGTGTCGTGAGCTGTCGTCCGCCCTCGCCGCGGAGCGGGTCGGGTGAGCGAGGCGCGGATGTGGGGCGGGCGCTTCGCGGGCTCGTCCGCCGAGGCGTTCGACCGCCTCAACGTGTCGCTTCCCGTCGATCGGCGTCTCTGGCCGGAGGACGTGGCCGCATCGAGGGTCCACGCCGCCATGCTCGGTGCGCAGGGGATCATCGACGAGGCGGACGCGGCGAGCATCGAGGAGGGGCTGGTGCGGGTCGCGTCCGAGCTCGAGTCGGGCGAGTTCGTCTTCGCTCCCGGGGACGAGGACATCCACACGGCCGTCGAGCGACGACTCACGGAGCTGGTGGGCGACGCCGGACGGCGCCTTCACACCGCGCGCAGCCGCAACGACCAGGTCATCACCGACACCCTCATCTACCTGCGGACGCGCGCCCGCGAGCAGGTCGGAATGCTGCGCGGCCTGGCCGGGGCGCTGCTGGCCCAGGCGTCCGAGCACATCGACTCGCTGGTGCCCGGGTACACGCACAGCCAGCGGGCCCAGCCCGTCCGGCTGGCGCACCATCTGCTGGCCTACGTCTGGATGTTGGACCGCGATCGCGGCCGGTTGGCCGCCGCCGAGGCGGCCACGGAGGAGTGCCCGCTCGGCTCGGGCGCCCTCGCCGGCGTGGGGTTCCCCGTCGACCGCCAGCGGGTGGCGCGTGAGCTCGGCTTCGATCGCCCCGCGCCCAACAGCATGGACGCGGTGGGCAGCCGGGATGCGCTGGTCGACTACCTGCACTTCGCCGCCCAGCTGGGTGTGCATCTCTCGCGGCTCGGCTCCGAGATCGTGATGTGGGCGGGCGACGAGCATGGCTTCCTGGAGCTCGACGACGCCTACAGCTCCGGGTCCTCAATGCTGCCGCAGAAGAAGAACCCCGACGCGGCCGAGCTCGCCCGCGCGAAGGCCGCGCGCCTGACCGCCGACCTCTCCGGTCTGCTCGGCGTGCTGGCGGCGCTGCCGCTCGCGTACAACAAGGATCTTCAGGAGGACAAGACCTACCTCTTCGACGCCGTCGACAGCGTGGAGCTCCTTCTTCCGGCGATGGCCGGGACCGTCGCGACGGCCCGTTTCCGCCCGGAGCGGATGGCCGAGGCCGCGGGCGGCGGGGCCGTGGTCGCCATCGACCTGGCCGACCATCTCGTCCGCGAGGGCTGGCCGTTCCGGCGGGCCCATGAGGCCGTGGGCTCGCTGGTGCGCGACTGTCTCGACCGCGGGGCGTCGCTGGCCGAAGCGCGACCCGAGGAACTGGAGCGGGCCGGTCTGGCCGGCATGCGCCTTCCCGAGCTGACGGCCGAGGCGTCGGTCGAGGCCAAGACCGCCCAGGGCGGCACGTCGAGGGGTGCCGTCGAGGAGCAGCTCCGCGCGGCCCAGAACGCGGTGGCGGCATGGTGAGCGAGGCGCCGACCGGGCGTCCGCTCGATCGGGACTTCTTCGCCCGCCCCGTGGGCCGGGTCGCCCGCGACCTGGTGGGCTGCGCGTTCAGCGTCGACGGCGTCGGTGGCATCATCGTCGAGGTCGAGCGCTACCAGGACGACGATCCCGCGTCGCACAGCTTCCGGGGCCCCACGCAGCGCACGGCGCCGATGTTCGGCCCTCCGGGCGGCCTCTACGTCTATCGATCGTACGGGGTGCACTGGTGCGTCAACCTCGTCGCCGAGGACGAGGGGCGCGGAGCGGCCGTGCTGGTCCGAGCGATCGAGCCCCGCTGGGGGCTCGACCTGATGCGCCGCCGCCGGGGGTGCGAGGACCCCGCCGAGCTCTGCTCCGGCCCCGGCAAGCTGACGCAGGCGCTGGGCATCGACGGATCGCTCAGCGGAGCGTCGGCGGTCGCCGGCGGCAGCGTGCGCGTGGCGCGCCCCGAGGGCCCGGCGCCGTCGGTCGTGAGCGGGCCGCGGGTGGGGATCAGCAAGGCCGTGGACCGGCCCTGGCGCCATGGCGTCGCGGGCAGTCCCTTCGTCTCGCGCCCGCGTATCGACAGGCGCGCCGCGTGAGCGATCCGACCCCCCTGAGCGCCCGGTCGGTGGACTGCCTTCCGCCCGCCGAGCTGGAGGCGAAGCTCGGGCTCGGGCGTGCGCTGAGGGTCAAGCTCGGGGTCGACCCCACGGCTCCGGACATCCATCTGGGCCACGCGGTCGTGCTGGGCAAGCTGCGCGAGTTCCAGGACGCGGGTCACGTCGCCGTCCTCGTGATCGGCGACTGGACGGCACGGGTGGGCGATCCGTCCGGCAGGAGCTCCACGCGCCCGATGCTCAGCTCGGACGAGATCGATGCCAACGCGGAGACCTACCGCCAGCAGGCCTTCCGCATCCTCGACCCCGATAGGACCGAGGTGCGATCGAACGGCGAGTGGTTCGCGGACATGGGGCTCGAGGGGTTGTTCCGCCTCGCGGCGACGACGACGGTCAACCAGCTTCTGCGGCGCAACGACTTCGCGGAGCGCATGGCGGACGACCGCGCGATCTCGGTGCTCGAGCTGCTCTATCCGTTGATGCAGGCGTACGACTCCGTGGCGCTGGAGGCGGACGTCGAGCTGGGGGGCACCGATCAGCTGTTCAACCTGATGCTGGGCCGCGAGGTGCAGTCCGCCTACGGCATGCCGGCGCAGGTCGCCATGACCATGCCGATCCTTCCCGGCACCGACGGCCATCGGCGGATGAGCAAGTCCACCGGCAACTACGTCGGGGTCCAGGAGCCGCCCGAGGAGCAGTTCGGCAAGGTCATGAGCGTCCCCGACGCCTCCATGGCCGTCTACTACGACCTCCTCTTCCCGACGGAGCCGGGACCGGGCGGCTCCGCCGTCGACGACAAGCGACGCCTCGCCCGCCTGGTGGCGGACCGGTTCCACGGCCCCGGTGCGGGCGAGCGCGCCGAGGCCCACTTCAACCGGGTGGTCAGGGACCGGAGCGCCCCCGACGACATGCCCGAGCACGCGGTCGCGCCGGGTACCGCCCACCTCCCGGCACTCCTCGTCGAGGCCCTCGACCTGGGTTCCCGCAGTGAGGCTCGGCGGCTCATCCAGCAGGGCGCGGTCAGCATCGACGGACGGCGTGTCGAGGCCCTCGACCTGGACGCTGCAGACCTCGACGGCGTGGTCCTCAAGGCCGGCAAGCGGCGTTTCTGCCGTCTGCGGCTCGCCGCGCCGGCGGGCCCTTGACGAATCCGATCCAAGCCCTATACTTTCTCGACCGCTTCGCGCGGACGGCATCTGCTGTCCGACCGGGCGGCCGGCTCGCACGAGAGCTCCCGAACCGCACGCGGCGCGCGATGCGCCCACGGTCCGGGCTTTCTCGAACGAGCCGAGGCAAGCCGCTTCTGCGGTGCGACCTTTGAAAACTGAACAGCGCGCCTCGTCGTCCGAACCGCCCGGTTCGGGACGGCGAGAGACAGGTCCAAAGACGGACCCCGTCGGCTCTGTGGGAACGGCGTGACGCCGCACCGACAGAGCGACCAAAGTTTGGATCCGTCGTCGACCCTCGGGTCGTGCGACGTCTCCAGCAAGCTCCCAGGACACCCTCGGGTGACCTGAGATTTTGTCACGGAGAGTTTGATCCTGGCTCAGGACGAACGCTGGCGGCGTGCTTAACACATGCAAGTCGAGCGAGAAAGCTCCTTCGGGAGTGAGTAAAGCGGCGAACGGGTGAGTATCACGTGGGCAACCTGCCCCAAGGAGCGGGACAACCCGGGGAAACCCGGGCTAATACCGCATGATCCGCTTCGGCATAAGTCGATGCGGCAAATGGTAGCTTCGGCCTCCGCCTTGGGATGGGCCCGCGCCGCATTAGCTAGTTGGTGAGGTAACGGCTCACCAAGGCAACGATGCGTAGCTGGTCTGAGAGGACGATCAGCCACACTGGGACTGAGACACGGCCCAGACTCCTACGGGAGGCAGCAGTGGGGAATCTTGCGCAATGGGCGAAAGCCTGACGCAGCAACGCCGCGTGCGGG
>JARFPS010000233.1 GCA_029288175.1 Miltoncostaea sp.
AGCCTTGTCGTGGTCTTCGCCACGGCCGAGCACGCGCGCGACGACGCCACGCTGGCCGCCGTGCGCGACGCGCTGGACCCGGAGCATCTGATCGGATGCAGCACCGAAGCCACGGTGGGAGGCGGCACGGAGGCCGAGGGCGAGGCCGCCGTGTCGGTCTGGGCCGCCAGCCTGCCGGGCGCGGACATCCGCTCGTTCCGCCTTCAGACGCACCCGGTGGGCGACGGCATCGGCGTGGGCGGCTGGCCCGACGCCGTCGACGGACGCACCGAGCACCCCTGGACCGTCCTGCTGCTGGCCGACCCCTTCACCTTCCCGGCGGACGGGCTGCTGGCGCGCATCAACGAGGAGTCCGACACGCCGCCGCGCGTGCTCGGCGGCATGGCCTCGGGCGGCTCGCAGCCGGGCGACCACCGGGTGATGATCGGCGCCGACTCGCACGCCGACGGCGCCGTGGCCGTCGCCATCGCCGGCGTGCCCATCGTTCCCGTGGTGTCGCAGGGCTGCGCTCCCGTCGGACCCGAGATGGTCATCACCGACGCCGAGGAGAGCGCCATCCGGCGATTGGCCGGCGACCCGGCGCTCGAGAAGATCGAGGCGGTCGTGCGCGATCTGGACGATGAGGAGCGGGCCCTGGCCGTGAAGGGCCTGCTGGCGGGGCTGGTGATCGACGAGAACCGGCCGCAGTACGAGCGGGGGGACTTCCTCATCCGCGCGCTCCACGGGGGCGACCGCGAGAGCGGCGAGGTGCGCGTGGGCGAGCGCGTGCGGGTGGGCCAGACGATGAGGCTGCACGCGCGTGACGCGGCGTCGGCCAGCGAGGACATGCGGCGCGCGCTGCTGAGCGCCCGCCCCTTCATGCCACACGGTGACCCCGGTGGGGCGCTGCTGTTCACCTGCAACGGGCGCGGGACGCGACTGTTCGACGACGCCCATCACGACGCCGGGGCGGTTGCCGGGCACATGGGCGCACCCGCCACGGCGGGGATGTTCTGCAACGGTGAGATCGGCCCGGTCGGGGGACGTAACTTCCTCCACGGGTTCACCGCGACGCTTGCGTTATTTGCCGGCGGCGATGGTGATGACACCGGCGCCTGGTAGCTCTACGGCAGGTACATAAATGATGCGCTGTTGCGTGTTTTAGGCCTGTCGCCACCACTACAATCACCTCGTAACCCCACGAGGACTGGATTGTCATATGAGCGAGCAGCCCGACGGCGGCGGCGCGAAGCGCGGCAGCATCGGCGAGGAGATCTACGAGCAGGTCGAGAAGCTCATGGCGTCAGAGACGCTGAGCCGCACCGAGGCCTTTCAGCGGATCTCCGACGAGACCGGCCGCCGGGCCGGCACCGTGGCCGCCAACTACTACCGCGTCGCACGGCAGAAGGGCGCACCGCTCCAGAAGCGCGGACCGCGCGGGGGACGTAAGTCGGCCGCGGGCGGCGGCGATGCGAGCGCGGCGCTGGCCAAGGCCCAGGACGCGCTGGCGGACCTGGCGCGCGTGGTAAAGCGCCAGGAGGCCGAGCTGCAGAAGATGCGCGAGGAGGCGGCGCAGGTCGCCGAGATCAAGAAGCTGGCGAAGAAGCTCTAGGAAGCGGCGGAGGTGACGACCGGCCGCTTCTCGCCGCCCGCGGCGAGGACGGCCGGAACCTCATCGAGCCCCACCTCCTCGCCCAGGAGGTCGGCCGACCGCAGCGACCCCGAGGCGATCAGCGCCAGCGCCTGACGTACCGCGTCGGGGGTGTGGTGATACGACCCCGACAGGCGCAGCTCGCCGTAGTGCAGCGGAGCGGTGGGGAACGTCACATCCGTTCCCGCGGCGCAGCCGCCGTGCAGCAGCACCTCGCCACCCGGCGCGGCCAGGGCCACCGCGGCCGCCCAGGTCTCGGGCCGACCGACGGCCTCCACCACGACGTCCGCGCCCGCGCCCTCGGGCGTGGC
>JARFPS010000235.1 GCA_029288175.1 Miltoncostaea sp.
CTCGGAGAGGTGTATAAGAGCCAGGAGCAGGCCGCGACGGCCCGCTCGTCGGGCCTGCGGGTGATCGTCTGCGAGGGGGGCGGCGCAGCCGCGGGCGCCGTGGCCGCCTCGCAGGGGGTGCGTTTCGTGGCGCGGGCCGAGGGGGACGGCTTCCTGGTGGACGACCTGGAGCGCGGCGACAGCTTCGCGACGGCCGATCTCGCCGACCTCGTGGAGGGGCGGCCGTGAGGGTCTGCGTGCCCCTGGGCGCCTTGTTGGACGAGAGCATCGACGCCCTGTCGGGCGTCGTGGACGTGTCGCCGCTGCGCGACCCCGGGCGGCGGCTGGTGCTCGAGGCCTCCGACGGCACGACGTTCATCACGACGCGTCCCAGCGACGTGCCGACCTATGTCGAAGCCGGCGCGGCCGACGTCGGGATCGTCGGGAAGGACGTCCTCATCGAGCGCCGACCGGACGTCGTCGAGCTGCTCGACCTCCGATTCGGGGGTTGCCGCATGGTCTATGCGACGCTCGCGGGGGACGACCCCACCGACGATGCCATCGCCCGCATGGGGGGCGTGCGGGTCGCGACCAAGTACGTCCGCGTCGCCCACGAGCACTTCGCCGCGTCGGGTCGTCGCGTCGAGGTGGTCAAGGTCAACGGCAGCGTGGAGCTCGGGCCGCTCGTCGGCCTGGCCGACGGCATCGTCGATCTGACCGCCACGGGTCGCACCCTGCGCGAGAACGGGCTCGTCGAGCGTGAGGAGATCTTCGCCTCCACCGCCCGCCTGATCGCCAACCGGGCGAGCTACTCGCTGATGGCGTCCGAGATCGAAGAGCTCATGGGTCGCATGGACGGTCGCGCGGGATGATGGTCCGTCGCGAGCGTCTCGACGCGGGCGGTGCCCCCGAGCTGGCGCGCTCCCTGCGGCCGCCCGCTCCGGTGGCCGATCTGGCGGGCGCCACCGCAGAGCTGATCGACGAGGTCAGGGCCGGCGGCGACGCGGCCCTCGCCGAGCAGGCCCGACGCTTCGGCGCCACCGGCTTCGGCGTCGACATGATCCCGGTCGGCCCCGACGAGCGCGCCGCCGCCGCCGGCCGTCTGCCCCAGCGTCTGCGCGCCGCCGTTCTCGCCGCGGCCGAGCAGGTTCGGGCGTACGCGACCGAGCTTCGGCCGGACGACATCGAGGCCCGCCTGCCGCACGGCCAGCGGATCGTCAGCCGGGCCGTCCCCGTGGGCGCCGCGGGCGCCTACGTTCCGGGCGGGCGGGCGGCGTACCCCTCGAGCCTCATCATGGCCGCCGTCCCCGCGCAGGTCGCGGGCGTCGGTCGGGTCGTGGTCGCGAGCCCGCCGGGCGCCGACGGGCGCGTGTCGGACGTGGTGCTGGGAGCGGCCGCCCTGCTCGACGTGGACGAGGTGTATGCCCTCGGCGGGGCGGGCGCGGTTGCCGCGCTCGCCTACGGAACGACGACCGTGCAGCCGGTGGACGTCATCGTCGGCCCGGGAAACCCCTGGGTGCAGGAAGCCAAGCGACAGGTCGTCGGTCGGGTGGGCATCGACGGCATCGCGGGCCCGTCCGAGGTGCTGATCATCGCCGACCGCGATGCCGACCCCCGCGCCGTGGCGGCGGATCTGCTCGCGCAGGCCGAGCACGGGGAGGACTCCCCGGCCGTCGTGGCGACCGATTCCCAGAGCCTCGCGGACGCGGTCGGGGACCTGCTCCGCTCCGGACCGAGCGCTCCGGGCCCCATCACCATCGTGCTGTGTGCCACCATTGACGATGCCGTGGAACTGGCGCAGGAGTTCGCACCCGAGCATCTCGAGATCCAGGCCCACGGGGCCGACGGCATGGCGCGGCGCGTGACCACCGCGGGGGCGGTCTTCCTGGGGTACGAGGGCGCGACGGCCTTCGGTGACTACGTTGCGGGCTCCAACCACGTTCTGCCCACCGGGGGTGCGGGTCGCTACGCGTCGGCGCTCGGGCCGGGGACGTTCATGAGAAGGATGTCGGTGATCGAGATGGGTTCAGATGCGGTCGAGGCGCTGACGCCACACCTGTCGGCGCTGGCCGATGCGGAGGGTTTCCCGCTGCACCGCGCGTCCGCCGAGCTGCGGAGGTCCCGATGAGCCGATCGGCGGAGGTGACCCGCGCGACCGCGGAGACCGACGTGCGCGTGTCCGTGGACCTCGACGGCGTCGGCGAGGCGACCCTCGCGACGGGCGTCGGCTTCTTCGATCACATGCTCGACCTGCTGGCTCGCCACGCGCTGATCGACCTGACCGTCCAGGCGAAGGGCGACCTCGAGACCGGAAGCCACCACACCGTGGAGGACGTGGGCATCACGCTCGGGCAGGCCATCGACCGCGCCCTGGGCGACCGCTCGGGGATCGAGCGCTACGGATCGGCCCTCGTCCCGATGGACGAGTGCCTCGTGCAGGCCGCGATCGACCTGTCGGGTCGTCCCTATCTCGCCTGTGAGGTGTCGCTCCCGGCCGGGGTCATCGGCGGCTTCGAGACCGAGCTGCTGCCGGAGTTCCTGCGGGCGCTGGCGAACCACCTGGGCGCCACGCTGCACGTGCGCCTGCTGGCGGGCGGCGACAACGGCCACCACGTCATCGAGGCGTGCTTCAAAGGCGTTGCGCGAGCGCTGCGGGCAGCGCTCGCCATCAACCCACGCGTCACGGGAGTGCCCTCCACCAAGGGGTCCCTGTGACGCCCCGGGTGGCCGTCCTCGACTACGAGATGAGCAACCTGCGCAGCGCCGTCAAGGCGCTGGAGCGGCTCGGCAACGACGTGTCGGTGGTGCCCGATCCTGCGGGCGCGCGCGGAGCGGACGCGGTGGTGCTCCCCGGCGTGGGTCACTTCGGAGAGGCCATGCGGCGCATCAGGTCGCGGGGCCTCGACGAGGCCGTGAACGAGGCGGTCGAGCGCGGAGCGCCGGTGCTCGGCATCTGCCTGGGCATGCAACTCCTGTTCGACGATAGCGACGAGGCGCCGGGGACGGCCGGCCTCGGCCTGCTCCCGGGGAGCGTCCGGCGCCTGCGAACCGAGCGCAAGCTCCCGCAGATGGGGTGGAACGAGGTCACCTGGGCCCCGGGACCCCTGGCGCCCCACGGCGTCGCCCCGGGCGATGCGACCTACTACTTCGTGCACGCGTACGCGGCGCACCCGGACGATCCGGACGCGGTCCTCGGCACGGCCTCCTACGGCGAGCGGTTCTGCGCGGCGGCCGGTGCCGGCCGCATCATGGGCGTCCAGTTCCACCCCGAGAAGTCGAGCACGGCGGGGCTCGCTCTGCTCGGCCGCTGGACCTCGTGGGTCCGCGACGTGGCCCGCGTGCCCGCGTGATCACCCTCTATCCCGCGATCGACCTTCAGGAGGGGCAGGCGGTCCGCCTGGTCCAGGGCGACTTCGACTCCTCGACGGTCTTCAACGAGGATCCGGTCGGTCAGGCGAGGGCATTCGCCGAGGGGGGCGCCTCGGCCCTCCATGTCGTCGACCTGGACGGCGCCCGCACGGGCGAGCCGGCCCACGCCGCAACGGTCGCCAGCATCGCGGCACAGTTCCCCGGAACCGTGCACTACGGGGGTGGGCTGCGCTCGCGTGCCGCCATCGAGACGGCGGTCGCGGCCGGTGCCGACCGCCTGGTCGTCGGCACGGCGGTGCTCCAGGACGAGGAGCTGCTTCGCTGGGCCATCGACCGGCTGGCCGGGGCGCTGGTGGTCGCGCTCGACGCGCGCGAGGGGCTGGTGGCGACGCACGGGTGGACGCGGGTCTCCGACCGCCGGGCCGTCGACGTGGCCGAGGGTCTGCTGTCGACCGGCGTGCGCCACCTTCTGTACACGGACATCGGCCGGGACGGCATGCTCGGTGGCCCCAACCTCGCGGCGCTCGCGGGGCTGGCGCGGGCGGTCCCGCCGCTGACGGTCATCGCCTCGGGCGGGATCTCATCGCTCGACGACCTCCGCAGGCTCAGCGAGCTGGACGCGCCCAACATCTCGGGCGTCATCGTGGGTCGCGCGCTGTACGAGGGGCGCTTCACGGTGGCCGAGGCCGTCGGGGTGCTGGGCGGGTCATGATCCGGGTCATTCCGTGCCTGGACGTGGATCGAGGGCGCGTCGTCAAGGGGGTCAACTTCGTCGGCTTGCGCGACGCCGGCGATCCGGTCGAGCTCGCGGCCCGCTATGACGCGGAGGGTGCCGACGAGCTCGTGTTCCTCGACATCACCGCCAGCCACGAGAGCCGCGGCACGATCGTCGACCTCGCGCGCCGCACCGCCGAGCAGGTGTTCATCCCGTTCACCATCGGGGGCGGCATCCGAACGGTCGAGGACATCCGGGAGGTGCTGGCTGCGGGCGCCGACAAGGTGTCGATCAACTCGGCGGCGGTGCGCGACCCCGAGCTGATCACGCGAGCGGCCGAGCGCTTCGGGTCCCAGTGCATCGTCGTGGCCATCGATGCCAAGCGGCGCGAGGAGGGCGAGGGGTGGGAGGTCTACCTCAACGGCGGCCGCCTCCCCACCGGGCGCGAGGCCGTGGAGTGGGCCCACGAGGCCGAGCGCCGGGGGGCCGGCGAGATCCTGCTGACGAGCATGGATCGTGACGGCACGCAGGACGGGTTCGACCACGGTCTGCTCGCGGCCGTCAGCGGCAGCGTGGGCATCCCGGTCATCGCCTCGGGAGGAGCGGGGACGCTGGGGCACTTCCCCGAAGCGGTGCGGGCGGGCAAGGCCGACGCGGTGCTCGCGGCCTCGGTCTTCCACGACGGGGTCTACTCGATCGAGCAGGTCAAGGAGGCCATGGAGGGCGCCGGGGTGCCCGTGCGCCGCACGGCCACGGGGGAGGGGGGTCCGGCATGAGGCCCGTGAGGACCGAGGCGGCCCCGGCGCCGGTCGCGGGCGCGCCGTACAGCCAGGCCGTTGCGATCGATGCCTCCGACGGCGGGCTCGTCTTCGTCTCGGGGCAGGTGCCGATCGATCCCGCCACCGGCGCCCTGGTGGCCGACGACATCGGCGCGCAGACCACGCGGTGCCTGGCCCATGTGGAGGCGATCCTGCGCCAGGCGGGCTCGGGCCTCGACCGGGTGGTCAAGACCACGATCTACCTCGCCCATCTGGACGAGGACTTCGCCGCCATGAACGAGGCGTATCGCGCCGGTTTCGGTGAGCACGCCCCGGCCCGCGCCACCGTGGGGGTCGCCTCGTTGCCGCTCGGCGCCCGGGTCGAGATCGAGGCCGTCGCCACGGTCGCCGCGGGCTGAGCGACCGCCGGGCGGCTACTCCGTGAACAGCCGGCGCTCCAGAATGCTCTCGGCCGCGATGCGGTCGACGTAGGCCGGGCACTCGATGAAGGGGCGATCGGAGTTGGCGGGATCCTCGACCCACGAGCGGAACGCCTCCTGGGCGGCGTCGGCCGCCTCTTGCAGGTCCGCCAGGGAGCGATCCTGCATCCGCTCGATGGCCTGCAGGATGGCCTGGTTCGCCACGGGCGCCGAATCGTCGAGCCGTCGAGAGATGTCGTCGTGAGCCACGTGCTTGATTCTAGGGACGTCGTCGCCGGGATCGTCGCGCATCCATTGCTCGCCCGGATCCGCCCGGCACTCCCGCCCGGCGCGGCCGCCGTCGGCGGCCTGGTCCGCGACACCGCTCTCGGGGCTCCCGGCGGGCCCGACGTGGACCTGGTGGTCGAGGGGTCGGCCGCGCGCGTCGCCGATGCCATCGGCCGCCTGCTCGGATGCCGCGTCGTGCACCACCCTCGTTTCCTGACGGCCACCGTCGAGCTTCCGGGGGCCGAGCACGTGGATGTGGTCACCGCGAGGACCGAGCGCTACCCGTCGCCCGGCGCCTTGCCCGAGGTCTCGCCGGGCTCGTTGTGGGACGACCTGCGCCGCCGGGACTTCTCCATCAACGCCGTGGCCGTGCGGTTCCCCGATCGGGCTTCGGCCGAACTGGTGGATCCGCACGGGGGGCTCGCCGATCTGGCCACGGGGACCCTGGCGCGCCTCCACGAGGACTCGTTCGTCGAGGATCCCAGTCGCCTGGTGCGCGGGGCTCGCTACGCCGGCCGTCTCGACCTGCTGCCCGACGCGCCCACGCAGCGCGAGGCCGCCGAGGCCGGCCCCGGCCTTGACCCGCGCTCGGCCCGCGTGGCCGGGGAGCTCCGTCGCCTGATGGACGACCCCGGCGCCGCGGGCGGCACGGGATTTCTCAGGGCGTGGGGGGTGTCGTGGATCACCGCCGACGCCCGCGCCGCCGAGGACTGGGTGCGCT
>JARFPS010000280.1 GCA_029288175.1 Miltoncostaea sp.
ACACGCGAGGGGCGGCGGGTGAGGGAGTGTCCGCCTCGTGCGCCCTCGACCGTGGCCACCATCATCGCCATGAGGCTGCGCCCTCGGCCCATGGCGTTCTCGCAGGCAGACGGCGGCGACGCTCGCGAGCGGCGTGCTCGCGCGGTCCGGCGTACTAGCGCGCGGCGGCGGCGGCACCGTAGCCGGCCAGCACGCGCCCCGCCATCTCGGCCACCGTCCCGCGGAGGGCGACCGGCTCGAACAGCACGGCCTCGCCCCGGTACTTGAGCAGCTCCTTCACCAGCCAGTCGGCGCTGGCGTAGGGGATCTCGACCAGCACCGAGCCGTCGGCGAACCGCTCCCACGACTGGTGCTTCTCCATCATCCAGCGCGCCAGAGACGGGCTGCACCACACCGACGCGCTCTGGGCGATGGGCTCGCGCCGGTCGCCCCACGGCAGGTAGGGCCCTGAGGCGGTGATCTCGGGACGCCGCTCGAAGCGCTCGGTGCGCGGCACCGCGCCCCGGATGCGATCGAGGCGGAACGTGCGCTGCTCCTCTGCGCGGTGGCAGTAGGCCACCACGTACCAGGCGTCCTCGGAGTTGACGAGAAGGTGCGGCTCGATGGTGCGCTCGGTAATGGTGTCCTTGGACGACGTCCAGTACTCGATGTCGAGCAGCCGCTCGTCCCGCACGGCCTGGTTGACGGCCTCGCCGACGGCGGCGTTGGCCTCGTGCGCCCGGCCGAGCTCGACGCTGGGCAGGTGGTCGTCTCCGATCGCGGCCTCGACCTTGGCGCGCACCGTCGACAGGCGTGCCCCCGCCTCGGTCGGCAGGCGGTCGCCGATGAACTCGAGCGCCCAGAGAAGCGCCTTGGCCTCCAACGGCGAGAGCCGCGCGGGCCTGGCGAACCGGTCGCCGTAGGTCTCCTTCACGACCGACACGTCGCCGCCGTCGACCTGGGCGTACAGCGCGTAGCAGCCGCCGCCGAAGTTGATGAGGTTCAGGAGGCCGATGTCCTCCTCGAGCGTCACCCGGTCGAGGTTGAGCTCGTCCTGGAGCTCGGCCAGGTCGATGCGGGCCTCGGAGGCGTCGCCGCATGCCGCCAGCAGGCGGGTCATGAGCGCCAGAAGCCGCGCGAAACGCTCGACGGGGACCACCTTCTCGACGCCCTGCGGCGCGGGGGGCGGCGCCTCGCTCTCGGGCTCATCGCCGTCCGGCTCGCGCGGCACCAGCGCGTCGGGCGCGCCCCGGTCGCCGTCGGGCTGATGGCGCTCGCGGATCCGCTCCAGGGTGGAGATCATCTCCTCGCGCAGCTCGGCCGGTTGCGCGATGGTCGCCTCCACGCCGAGCCCGAGCACGAACGCCAGCAGCTCCTCGCGGCTCCCGTACGAGGTGGTGAAGGTCGCCGACCCGTCGGCGTGGGTGGTCGTGGCTCCGTGGGCGCCGAACATCTGCTCCACCCACCAGGCGATGGTGCTGCTGAGCTCGATCGTCGCTTCGCCCTGCGTGTCCTGGAGCTGCCACTCGGCCCGCTCTCGGTAGGGCGCCAGGTCGAAGTCGGCCGGCATCGAGAAGTCGTGCTCGGCCCGGGTCTTGAACGTGATGCGGCCCTCGATGCGCGACAGCCGGAAGTTGCGGATGTCGTCTCGTTCGTGCGAATAGCCCACGACGTACCAGTTGCCGCCCTTGTAGAGCAGGCTGTAGGGGTCGACCTCCCGCTCGGAGCGAGCGTCGCGCCCGATCGTGTAGTACGTGAACCGGATCGTCTTGCGGCGGGTGATGGCCGACTCGATCTTGGTCAGGTGCGAGGCCACCTCCGGCGAGTAGTCGCTCCCCAAGAGGTTGACCGAGACGGTGCGCGCCGCGTGGTCGTCCAGCGGGCTGGGGCGGCCGAGGGTCAGATGCTGCAGCGCCAACCGCAGGGGCTCCGCATAGGCGAACTGCCCCTCGAGGAGGTACAGGCAGGTGTGCAGCGCCGACAACTCGTGGTCGTCGAAGTCGAGGGGCGGCAGGTAGTAGTTCTCCGCCGGAAGGGCGTAGAGGTCGCCCTGGAACGGGTCGTCACCCGGCCGCTCCACCGACAGCCGGAGCCCCATCGCCTCGATCTCGGCTCGGTCGGCGTAGAAGCGGCGAAGGAACGCCTGCTCGCTCATGCCTCCGTAGCCCTCGACGGCCTCGTGGATCTCGCCGGCCGTCACCGGTCGCTGCTGCGCCATCAGGAACGACACCAGCGAGAGCTGGCGCACCAGCTTGTCGTCGTCCCTCATCGCCATGCGCGCTCCCCAAAACCGCCGAGACGAAGGGATTTTACCCCACAGGACGTCCATCGACCGGCAGTGGCGGCTCGCGCCGCCGTGCCGGCGCCTCTGGGGCCGCAAATACCGGGTTTCCCGGCTGCACGGAGCCCCTTCAGCCGGCCGACGGGTCCTCCGCGGCATCGAGAGACCGCTCGCGCAAAGGGGCCAGCGCCGTTCCCGCCACGCGCAGCTCCAGGGGAACCAGCACGAGGGGCGCGGCCAGCACCCAGGCCAGTGACGGCGCCAACGCCACCGCCGTGCCGAGTCCGCCGGCGATGCCGAGCGCGATCACCGCGAGCTCCGCGCGAGTGACCCCCCCTGGGCTGTCGAGGTCGGGCGTCAGATGGGGCGCCAGGGCCACCAGGTAGGCGCCCGCCAGGATGGCGAAGGCCGGGTCGACGACCGCCGCCGCGAGGACCGCCGCCGCGAGCGCCGCCCCCGCCCATGCCAGCGCGTAGACCCGCGCCCGGTCTCCCAGCTGGACGATGGTGGTCGTCTTCGGGGGCACGGCCCGGCGGTCGGGTCCGCGGTCCAGGTAGTGGTGCATCATCAGCATGGCCACGCAGAAGGCCGCGTGGGCCGCGCCGACGAGCATCACCGCCGCCGTCAGCGTGTCGGTCTGGAGAAGGTAGGCCCCCGTCGCGCAGGCCCACACGCAGACGAAGGCGATGCCCTCTCCCCAGAGGGGGCGGTAGGCGGCCCGCACGGGCGGCAGCGTGTAGAGCACGGCGCCCAGCAGGCCGAGCGCGCCGTAGATCAGGAGCGCCCACGACCAGATCGCGGCGGCCGCGAGCCCGAGGACGACGGCCCCCATGCCCGCCGCGATGCCGAGCGCGGCGAGCTCCCGCTCGCTCAGCAGCCCGGCGGCGATGACCTTGCTCCCGCCGCTGATCGTCCGCGGCGCCGGGTCGCGGTCGGTTCCCGATCGCCAATCCGCCAGCTCGTTCACGGTGTGGGCGACGCACCCCTGCAGCAGCACCCCGACCGCCACCGCCACCAGGTAGCCCGCGACGTTCAGCGATCCGCCGTCGTGGACGGCCAGTGCGGTTCCCAGCGTGATCGCGGTGAACGACCACAGCAGCACGGGGATGACCCGCAGCTCCAGGAACACGCCGGCGATGCGCCTCATTCGGCGATCGTACGCTCCGCTGGTAGCCTCGGGGCCGTGCCCGTCGTGCAGCACCAGTACGACCTTCCCGACGAGGACGAGCTGGCGAAGCTCGTGGGCGCCGCCACGCCGCATTTCGCGTTCCAGATCCGCGCGCGGGTGCAGGCCTACCGGGACGCGCTGCCGCCCGACCACGCGCGCATCCCCGAGCTCGACGCGCATCTGGCCACGCTCGAGCGGCTCGGCACGCACGGCGAGCACGGCGGGGTCGACGAGCTCGACCTCCCGCCCAGCGGGTCGCTGGTCCAGGACTAGGCCGCGGTTGGGCCGGGCGCGCCGAGCGCTTGGTTCCCTGCGATCGGTCGGGGTAGGCTGAACGCCCCTCTGGAGGCCGGCATGGCCGACCGCGAAGCACCGACCATCGGCGAATACCTGATCGACGCGCTCGCGAAGAGGGGCGTGGGGCATGTCTTCGGCGTGCCCGGCGACTACATCCTCCGCCTGTTCCAGATCGGCAGCGAGCGCGGGATGACGATGGTCAACAGCACGCGCGAGGAGGCCGCGGTGTACGCGGCCGACGGGTACGCCCGCGAGAACGGGCTCGGCGCCGTCGCGGTCACGTACGGCGTCGGGACGTTGGCCACCCTCGCCGCCACGGGCGGTGCGAACGCGGAGCATGTCCCCGTGCTGATCGTCGGGGGAGGGCCCGGGCTGGGCGAGCGCGACGGCCGGCGAATCCACCACATGCCCACCGACGACATGGACACCCCCAGGCGGATGATCTCCGAGGTCACCTCCCGAGCGGTCGTCGTGGACGATCCCGAGACCGCGTTCGAGGCCATCGACGACGCCATCGAGGCGTGCGCCTCGGGGTTGCGCCCGGTCTACGTCGAGCTGCCGCGCGATCTCATCGACGCCCGCCCGGAGCAGGTGTGGCGCCATTCCCCGGCCGTGGCCGCGGGCGCGGAGCCCGACGGCCTGCTCGGCGCCGCCGTCTCCGACGTGGTGGGGGTGCTCGACGCCGCAGCGAGACCGGTCGTGTGGACGGGCGTGGGCGTCTTGCGCCGGGGGCTCGGCGAGCGCGTGAGCGCCCTGGCCGAGCGCATGGGGGCTCCGATCGTCGAGAGCGTCATGGGGAAGGGCGCGGTGGCCGAGCGCCACCCCCTCGCACTCGGGGTCTACTCGGGGGCGACGAGCGACGAGCGCGTGAGCTCGGTCGTCGAGGGCGCCGACGTCGTGCTGGCGCTCGGCCTGGTCGAGAACGACATCAACCTGGGCGCGTTCACCGTGGACATCCCCACCGAGCGGCGTATCACGGTCAACGAGCGGGCCGTGTCGGTGGGCTATCGCGCCTATGGCCCGCTCGGATTCGACGAGGTCGCGGAGGCCCTGTTCGCCGCGCCGCTGCGCGAGCGCTCGGCGCCCGAAGGGCTGCCTCACTCGTGGGATTCCCTGCGCTGCCAGGACGGGCGGGTCACGTGCGATTCGCTTGCCGGGACGCTCAACGACTTCCTCCGGCCGGACGACATCCTCGTGTCGGACGTCGGGGTGGCTGCTCACCTGACGATGGATGTGCGGCTCGCCGCCCCCGGTCAGCTTCACATCGCCCGCTACTACGTCGGCATGGGTTTCGCCGTGCCCGCCGCCACGGGCGCGGTGCTGGCGCGGGGCGAGGGCCGGGCGATCGTGCTGGTCGGTGACGGCTCCTTCCAGATGACCGGCTTCGACCTCTCGACGGCGGTGCGCTACGGAACGGCCCCCATCGTCCTCGTGCTCGACAACCACGGCTACGGGGCGGAGCGCTCGATCGTCGACGGACCGTTCAACGACGTCGCACCCTGGGACTACGGCGCCGTCGGCGCCGTGGTCGGTGCGGCCGGGGTCAACGTCTCGACGCTGGCCGAGCTGACGGAGGCCCTCGACGAGGCCCGCCGCGACGGCGGACGCGCCTGGGTGATCGGCGTCGACCTCGACGCGCACGACTTCCCGCGCGCCCTTCGGCGCCTCGGAGAGGGCCTCGAGCGCCTGATGCATCGCGACTGAGGGGCGAGCGCCCGGCGCCGCTCGCCTGTCAGGCCGTCTGATTCCCGACCGGAATTTCCTGGCAGAAAATACTTCCTGTCGTTCCACCACAGGTACTCGGGATAGTAAGAATGTGCATGGACCTGATCGTAGTAGCCAAAGAAGGTATCGAAACCCTGGCGTGTTGCTTCGCCTGCAGTATGTGCGTCTCCCAGGCCCCATTTACCGAACGCACCACTCCGGTAGTCACCCGTTTTCAGTA
>JARFPS010000132.1 GCA_029288175.1 Miltoncostaea sp.
CGACCCTGTGGCGGGACGGCCGACTGGTGCACGACGCCGCGGCACACCCGTTGGGCGTCGCGATGCAGTCGCGCTCGTTCGAGGGCGAGCTGTCCGGCGGCGAGCTGCGGCGGCACATCGTGTCCGACCCCGCGCGACCCGATGCGCGGATCTTCCATTGCCGCTGGCAGTACCGGCCCTGGGAGGCGGACTGGGCCCTGTGCCTGCCCCACGGTGAGGCGGCCCGCCTGGACGACGGCCCGCACCGCGTGCGGCTGCGGGTCGCCAGCGAGCCGGGCGCCATGACGGTGGCCGAGCTCCACCTTGCGGGACGGTCGTCCGAGACGATCGTCTTCAACAGTCACACGTGCCATCCCGGGCAGGCCAACGACGGCATGGTCGGTGTGGCGACCCTGATTCGCCTGTTCCAATGGCTCGGCTCGCGGGAGAGGCGCCTCAGCTATCGCATGGTGCTGGGCCCGGAGCACCTCGGGACCGTCTTCTACCTTCGGGACCTGCCCGCGCACGAGGTCGAGCGCCTGTGCGGCGGGCTGTTCGTGGAGATGACCGGCGTCGCCTCGCCGCTGGTGGCGACGCGGACGTTCCTGGGCGACCGCCCGCTCGATGCGGCGATCCGGCATGTCCTGGAGCACCGCGCGCCGGACGCCGAGGTCGTCGGATGGCGTTGCGGCGCCGGCAACGACGAGACCGTCTGGGAGGCGCCGGGATACGAGGTGCCCTTCGTCGAGCTGACCCGGCGGGTGGACACCTTCGACCCGTACCCCGAGTACCACTCGAGCCTGGACACGGCGGACACCCTCGACCCCGCGGCGGTCGGGGAGACCTTCGAGGTCCTTCGCGACCTGGTCGAGGTCCTCGAAGAGGACGTCGTGGGCCGGCGTCGCTTCGACGGGTTGGTCTGCCTCTCCTCGCCCGAGCTGGACCTCTATCCGGAGCGCCCCGACCCCTCGCTCGAGGGCGGCGCCGAGGCCATCGACCAGCGATGGGGGGTTCTCGTGGACCGGATTCTGCGCCGGTTCGACGGCACGACCACCGTGCGCGAGATGGCGGACGAGGCGGGCCTGCCGTTCGCCGCCGTGCGGCGCTACGTCCAGCGGTTCGCCGAGGCCGGGCTCGTCGACCTGGCGCCCGCCGGCTTGGAGCGCCCGCCCGTGGTGCGCGCGGCGCCGTCCTCAGTCGCTTAAGCGCCCCCGCCCGAGCCCGATGACGCGACCAATGACCCCGCGCGCATCGGTCGTCATCCCGCTCTACAACCAGGTCGCCCTCACCCGGGCCTGCCTCGCCGCGCTCGAGCGGGCGGGCCTCGACGACCTGGAGCTGGTGCTGGTGGACAACGGGAGCACCGACGGCACCGACGCCCTGCTCCGGCAGGTCGAGGGTTCGGCCCGCGTGGTGCGCAACGAGGGCAATCTCGGCTTCGCGACCGCCTGCAACCAGGGGGCCGAGGTGGCGAGCGCGCCGGTCGTCGTGTTCCTGAACAACGACACCGAGGTCCACGACGGGTGGGTGGAGCCGCTCGTCGCCGCGACCGAGGATCCGGCGGTGGGCGTGGCCGGCTCGCGGCTGCTGTACGAGGACGGGCGGGTGCAGCACGCGGGCATGGCGCTGATGCCGGGCGCGCAGCCGATCCACCTGCATCGCGGCGCGCCGGGCGATCACCCCGCCGTCGCCCGCAGTCGCGACCTCCGGCTGCTGACGGGGGCGTGCCTCGCCGTCGACCGCGCGCTCTTCCGCTCGAAGGGCGGCTTCGATCCGGCGTTTCAGAACGGCTACGAGGACGTCGACCTGTGCATGCGGCTCGCGCGCGCGGGCCGCATCGCGCGGTACTGCGGCGACAGCGTCGTCACCCATCACGAGGGCCGAAGCGGAGGTCGTTCCGCGACCGAGGCGGACAACGCCCTGCTGTTCCGCCGGCGCTGGCTGGGGTGGCCATCGGACTGGGCGGAGCTGCTCGCCGAGGACGGTCTCGACGACGTGGGCTGGGCCGGCTGCCGATGGTCGGGGCCTCTGTTCGACGGCTCGCCCGAGGCGGAGGCCGGCCTGGAGGCCGTTGCGCGGCTCGACGCGGAAGGGTGGCGACCGCTCGTGGACGAGGACGTCCGGGGGCCGCTGGCCCCCGGCGCCGCGTGCCCGGACCACCTTCTGGCGGCATTGAACCGCCTCGTCGTCGCGGTGACCGACGCGCAGTCGTTGAAGGGGGACGATCTGC
>JARFPS010000141.1 GCA_029288175.1 Miltoncostaea sp.
GTGCCCGTGAGGCCGGGGGAAGGGTCGTGGGTGACGCGATCTCCTCGGCGGGCCCCGGCGGCGCGTCGGACGGGTCGTCGCTCGTGGGCGGCGAGGACATTTGGTGGAGGGCGAGCCAACCGACGAGGAGTGGGGCGGCGACGAGCGCGACGCGGGTGCCCCGGCGGGCATCGAGTGCGGGCAGCACGCCGGTGCGGGCCGGTGGCGACGGACGGGCCAGATGATCGAGTTCACGGGCCAGCGATCGAGCGTCGAGCGAACCGGCGCGGCACCGGGTGGCGAGGTCGTCGATGCGGGCACGAACCGAGGCGGGTTCGGCACCGCCGCCGATGTCCTCCAGGAGGCCGGCGAGCCCGTCGAGGTCGCGCGCCCTCCCGTCGTCGTCGGCCGGCCCGGCGTCGGCCAGACCGCACAGCACCGGGCGGTCGTCGTCCGCGGTGAGAACGTGGGAGGGATGGACAGCGCCGTGGGTGGTGTCGAGCTCGTGCAGGTCGGCGACGGTCGCGGCCACTGCTGCGAGCGCGGCGACCCGCTCCGGGGCGGACGGCGGCATGCGGTCCCAGCTGGCGGGCCCGACGAACACGGTGCGCAGCTCGATCGGCTCGGTTGCGGACACGTCGACCAGCTGGACGAGGCCGGGGTGGGAGAGTCCACCCAGGACCTCGGCCTCCCGGCGGAGCCGGTCGGGGCCGTTCGGTCCCTGACGTTTGACGGCGAGCAGACGGCCGTGGAGGCGCACGACCATGACGCCGCTCATGGTCGGGGCCCGTTCTCCTCGGCGCACACATCCCGGATCACCCATCATGGAATAGCGTAGCAAATATTGAAATACAACTAAAAGAATCAGAAAAAATCGATGGTTGTCGGGGGTTCACCGCCGGCGACGGCGGCGTCCAAGCGCGCCACCACGAGGTCGTCGTCGGTGGTGAGTCGCCCCCGGCGGGCCAGCGCGGCGGCTGGTGTCGCCCCCGTGTACCACGTGGCGAGGTCGCGGATGTCCATGGCCGCGGTGCCGTCGCCCCCGGCCTCGACCGTGGCCGCGCCGTCCTCCAGGGTCAGTCGCCAGCGGGTGGCGTTGCCGGGCCGACCGTCGTCGGTGAGCTCGAGGTCGATCGTGGCCTCGATGGCCGGGTTCCAGCCGCGGGCTCGGAGCGCGGGGGCCACATCGACGATTCGGGTCATCCAGGGTTTTCCCCACACGTGACCCAGCCGTTGGGGGTGGGTGAGCTGATCACGGAGCACGTGGTCGGGGAGCTTGACGTCTGCCTGGCCGGCCGAGGTGCCGTGGCGGGCGAGGAACGCGAGCGCCTCGCGGAGTGCGTCGTGGCCGACGCCGGTGACGAGGTCGACGGTGAGCTCGAACACCTCGTCGGTCGCCGCCGCGTCGTACGACACGGCCACGGCGGCCACGGGGGCGCCGTCCCGTCGGCCGACGAAGACGTCGCCCGAGGTGCTGCGTTGACGACGGTGGTACTCGAGCCAGCCGTAGTCGAGGTCGCCCCGCACGAGCCAGCCGTCGTGGTCGATGCCGGCCCGGTTGGCCACCGAGCGAACGTCGACGGCGTCGAAGGCGGCCGGCTCCCACTCGATGCTGCCGTCGCCGGCGGGGAGCTCGTCGATGGGGACCCGCTGGACGCGGTAGGTGCCAGCGATCTCGTAGCCGAGGCTCCGGTAGAGGGTGGCGGTGGTGGGGAAGAGGCTGCTGATGGCCTCGCCTCGCGTGGCCATGGCGTCCAGCGCGTGGCGGACCACGGCTCGGGCGAGCCCCTGGCCCCGTCGGTCGGTGGCGATCATCACACTGGACACGCCGCCGCAGGGAACGGCCCGGCGCCCGAAC
>JARFPS010000130.1 GCA_029288175.1 Miltoncostaea sp.
GGTTGAGGTCGTGGAGCGCCGCCAGGACGGCGACACCACACTGGTCGGCGCGCTCGCGTAGGACCTCGAGGATGCGGAGGCGATGCCCGAGATCGAGGTGCGCGGTCGGCTCGTCGAGGAGGAGCACCGTCGCGCCCTGCACGAGGCAGCGCGCGAGCGCCACCCGCTGCCGCTCGCCCGCCGACAGCGCTGCGACGGGTCGATCCGCGAGCGCGGTCAGATCCGTCGCGGCGAGCGCGCGGTCGATCGCATCGACCTCCGCGTCCGAGAGCGGGCCGAACGCGCTGCGCCAGGGGTGGCGTCCGAGCGCGGCGGAGTCGCGCACCGTAAAGGTGTGGTCCCCGGCCTGCTCTGCCGCAACGCCCGCCACACGGCGCGCCGCGACACGCCGCGGGAGGGCGTCGAGGGCCTCCCCGTCCAGGAGCACCCGACCGGCGTCGGGACGCACCATCCCGCTTGCGAGTCGGAGGAGCGTCGACTTGCCGGAGCCGTTCGGCCCGACGAGCGCGACGATCTCGCCGGCGTCCACGGCGAGCGACACGCCGTCGACGGCGCGCACGCCACGCCGGTAGGTGAAGGTCAGGCCTTGGAGCTCGAGCAACGGCACCGGGGAAGCCTACCGAAGCCGCGCCGTGCGCGGATCACGAGATCCAGGCCGGCCAGCGGTGCTGGAGCCGCGCGTCCAGGCCCCAGACCCGCCCGGCGCCGGCGAGCGCGAAGAAGAGCAGGACGAAGAAGAGCAGCCAGTTCGTGCCCGTGATCGTGAGGAAGTAGAGGTTCTTGGCGAGCCCGAACGCCAGCATCAGGAGCGCGCCGAGGGACGCCGACAGGCGAACGCCGATCCCCAGCACGAGCGAGATCCCGAGCAGGAGCTCGAAGACGAGGATCGCCGGACCGGCGAACGCGGGCACCGCGCCGGGCAGCATGACGTTCTCCAGGAACACGCCGTACCAGACCATCGGATGCCCGAAGACGTGCGGCGGGTTGGCGACCGCGTGCCGGATCATGGGCTCGTAGTCGTGCTCGACGAAGTGCTCGAAGGCCTCGAAGAGCGAGAGCCCCAACCCCTCCACGCGCGTGACCCAGAGCTTGTAGTAGATCGCGTCCACGAAGAGCAGGCCGGTGAACACGCGGAGGCAGAACAGGCCGAGCTTGGCCGGCCACATCCGCTGCGCTCCCCCGCTCCGTCCGGTTCGGCTCATCGGTTGGTGGCGTTGCCTTCCTCGTCGGTCTCGATCGGCGGACGGACGAACGGGCCGTCGTAGCTCTTTCGGACGAGGATGCCGCCCATGTCGAAGAACAACACGAGGCTGCGCCCCTGGTTCTGGGGATCCGTGACGGAGTAGCCGAGCTGCGACACAGCGCCGTTGGGATGCCGCTGCACGTTGCGCGCGAACGGATACTCCTGGAGGAGCCACTCCGCGGAGACCCCCGGGTTGATCGTCTGCATCTGGGCGAACGAGAGCGTGCCCGCACGCGAACCCCGGCTGCTGCCGCAGGCGGCGAGGAGGACGATCAAGGCCAGGGCGGGGGCAGCGCGCATGGCCCGAGACTCTACCGCCCCGGTCCGTCGGTACGGAGCCGGTGCGGGCCCAGGCGGATTCCGATCCCCGGAGGCGCGGGAATGACCCCGAGCAGCGGTAGGCTGAGGGCAATGACGCGTCGAGCGGATCCGACATCGGCGGCGCCGACGACGTTTCGGGGCCTGACCCTCTTCCCGTTCCAGCGCGAGGCGATCGCGGCCATCTTCTCGGGGCAGGGGGTGGTCGTCGCAGCGCCGACCGGCGCAGGCAAGACGCTGGTCGCGGACTACGCGATCGAGCAGGCGCTCTCCGAGTCGCGGCGGGTGGTCTACACATCGCCGATCAAGACGCTCTCCAACCAGAAGTTCCGCGACTTCCGCGAGGAGTACGGCGAGGAGCGCGTCGGTCTCATGACGGGCGACGTCACGATCCAGGCCGACGCCCCGCTCCTGATCATGACGACGGAGATCTTCCGCAACACGATCTTCGAGGCGCCGGAGCGGCTCGACGGCTTCGACTTCGCGATCTTCGACGAGGTGCACTACATCGACGACCGCGACCGCGGGACGGTATGGGAGGAGTCGCTCATCTACGCGCCCCGTCACATCCGGCCCGTGGCGCTGTCGGCGACCGTTCCGAACGTCGACGAGCTGGCCGCGTGGATCGCGGAAGTACGCGAGATCGACGTGGCCGTGATCATCGAAGAGGAACGACCGGTTCCCCTCGTCCACAAGGTGTGGATCCCCGGCCGCGGTCCGCGCAGCCTGCCCGAGGTCAAGCGCTACTACCTGGACATGGGACGGCTGAAGGACAAGCGCCGCGGCCGCCACGGACGCGGCCCGAAGCCGCGCGGCCGCAAGGCGCAAGCACGCATCATGGAGGAGGCGAGCCACGCGATGCTCGACCACCTCCAGGAACACGACCGGCTCCCCGCCATCTACTTCTGCTTCAGCCGGCGGGAGTGCCAGTCGCTTGCCGAGGCGCACGCGCCGCGACCGCTGCTCGACTCGGACGAGCGCGAGCGGATGCTCGCGCTCTTCGACGACCTCGCCACCCGGTATGAGGTCACCGACGCGGAGAGCACGCGGCTGCTGCGCCGGCTCGCCGGAAACGGCGTCCTCTACCACCACGCGGGGATGCTGCCGATCGACAAGGAGATCGTCGAACGCCTCTTCACCACGGGACTCGTCAAGCTGCTCTTCGCGACGGAGACGTTCGCGCTTGGCGTGAACATGCCCGCCCGGAGCGTCGCGTTCCACGCGCTCACGAAGTTCAACGGCCGGTCCTACGGGCCGTTGCTCGGTCGCGAGTACTGGCAGATGGCGGGCCGCGCGGGGCGCCAGGGCATCGACGACCGGGGCTGGGTCTACTCGCTGCTGGACGAGATGGACGTCACCTACGGGAACGTGGAGTACCTGCAGAGCGGGCGGACCGAGGCCGTACGAAGCCGCTTCAATCTCAGCTACAACGCGATCCTGAACCTGTACGAGCGGCTCGGCGATCGCGTGCCGGAGGCCTGGCAGCGCTCGTTCGCGCGC
>JARFPS010000068.1 GCA_029288175.1 Miltoncostaea sp.
CCTCCCAGCCTCGAGCCGGGCCCGCCGCCGCCTCCCGCGCTTCCGCCGCAGCCGGACAGCCCCGCGTCGGCGCCCGAGCCCGAGACTCCGCCGCCGGCGCCGGAGCCGGTCACCGTGCCCGTCGCGCTGCCCGCCGAGGTCCCGTCTCCGCCCGCCGATCCCGACGTGGGCAAGCCGTCCGACGACCTGCCTCCGCCGCCCTCGCCCAAGCCGGACCCCAAGGATCCCGTCGGTGATCCCAAAGACCCGGTGGATCCCAAGGACCCGGTTGATCCAAAGGGCCCGGCCGATCCCAAGGACCCGGTCGACGAGGATCCGAAGGATCCCGTGGCCGACGACCCCACGGGCCCGATCGAGAATCCCGAGGATCCGGTCGAGCAGCAGCTCCCGATCCAGGACGAGCCGATCGCCTGCGACTAGGGGCGCCGCGGCGATCCGGCCTCCTGCCGAGGTCGTGGTCGCGACCGCCGCCGCTCGGGTTCGATGAGCGCCCACCACTCCTCCGGCCGCCACGCGCGCTGGTCGCGGAGGACGATCGGTCCGCGATCGAGGCGCGGCGGGGCGCTCAGTGGCGCCCTCGACGAGGGAGTAGCGGCGGTAGGACTCGAACCTACGACACGCGGATTATGATTCCGCTGCTCTAACCAGCTGAGCTACGCCGCCAAGGCCCGTCCGCCACGCGGACGCGGCGCCGGACGAGAGCCCAGTAGCGGACTTGAACCGCTGACCCCTTCCTTACCATGGAAGTGCTCTACCAACTGAGCTAACTGGGCAGGTCCCCCACAGGGGTACGCAGTGGGGGGAGGAGGATTCGAACCTCCGAAGGCTGTGCCGGCGGTTTTACAGACCGCTCCCTTTGGCCGCTCGGGCATCCCCCCGTGGCTCGAAAGCCTGTGGATGGTAGCCGACGGCCGGGATCGCCCTCAAGCTCATTCGCCGGATGTCGGCGCCGGGGGACCCGAAGGGGGCTCGGACGTGAGGGTGAACGGCGCCTTCAGGTGCGACCCGAGCGGGTCGCGAGGCCCGGCTCAGTCGGTCTCGACGGGGGTCGGATCGAATCGGTAGCCCACTCCGTAGTGCGTCTGCACATAGGTGTGGGTCGGCCGCGCCGCGGTCAGCTTGCGGCGCACCTTGCGGACGAACACGTCCACCGACCGGTCGCCCCGCACCATCTCGTAGCCCCAGACCTCGCGGTAGATCCGCTCGCGCGGCACCGGCTTGCCGTCGGCGCGGGCCAGCGCGTACAGCACCTCGAACTCCCGGGGCGTGAGCCCCAGCGAGCCATCGTCGGCGAACGCTTGGAACTGCTCGGGGTCCAGGACGAGGCCCTCCTGCTCGATGACCCCCCGGTCCGAGGGGCGCCGCAGCTCGTCGGCCTTGCGAAGGTGCGCCTGCACGCGCGCCATGAGCTCCTTCATCGAGAAGGGCTTGGTCACGTAGTCGTCGGCGCCGAGCTGAAGACCGTTGACGCGGTCGTACTCGCTGGTGCGCGCGCTGCAGACGATGACGGGCACGCGGGAGTCCTCCCGCCGGAGCTCTTCCGTGAAGCGCCAGCCGTCGACCTGGGGAAGCATTAGGTCGAGGATGACCAGGTCGGGCCGCTGCTGCCGGCACACGCGAAGGCCCTGGGCGCCGTCGGCGGCCCGCAGCGTGCGGTAGCCGGCGCGGTCGAGGTGGTACGCGACGGACTCCGAGATGGCCTCGTCGTCCTCAACGATCAGCACGGTCCGTGGAGACATCGCGAGCGCATCGTACCCGACCCGGCGGCCGCGTTCGGCCCGTCCGCGCCGCTATCCTCGGAGCGTGGCGAAGGACGGGATCGACGGCACGGGGCGCCCGGCCACCGCCGAGCTCCTCGGGGGCCGCTACCGGCTCGACGAGCTCATCGGTCGCGGTGGGATGGCGGCCGTCTGGCGCGCCACGGACATCGAGTTCCAGCGCCAGGTGGCCGTCAAACGCCTGCACGCTCGCCACGTGGACGACGCGGAGTTCGCCGAGCGCTTCCGGAGGGAGGCGCGGGTGGTCGCCCGCCTGTCCCACTCGCACCTCGTGCGCATGCTGGATGCCGGGGACGACGAGAGCGGGCCCTACCTGGTCCTCGAGTTGGTGGAGGGCGAGACCCTGAAGCAGCGCCTCGCGCGCCTGGGCCCGCTCGACCCCTCCGAGGCGGCGCGCATCGTGGCGCAGGTGGCCGACGCGCTCGACTACGCCCACGGGCAGGGGATCGTGCACCGCGACATCAAGTCGCAGAACGTCCTGCTGAGCAACGACGGAACGGCCAAGCTGGCCGACTTCGGCATCGCGCGCCTGCTGGAGGCCGATGCGGAGCCGAGTCTCACCCAGACCGACATGATGGTGGGAAGCGCCGACTACATCGCCCCCGAGCAGGCGGAGGGCGGCGTCATCGACGCCCGCACCGACATCTACAGCCTCGGTATCGTCCTGTACGAGGCGTTGGTCGGCCGGCTGCCGTTCGCCGGCGAGGGCTTCGTCGCCGTCGCCGTCAAGCACGTCAACGAAACCCTTCCGGATCCCCGCGAGATCTCATCGTCGGTCCCCGCCGGGCTGGCGGCCGTGGCGATGCGCGCGGCCGCGAAGGAGCCGGACGACCGCTTCCCCGACGCGGCTTCGATGGCCGCCGCTCTCCGTGGCGACGCGCGGGGGGCCACCGCCGTCCATCCGCTGGGGGTCCTGGGCAGCGCGACGACGACGCGCGCGCGCCGTCGGGCGGCCCGTTCGTCCCGGGCGGCGAAGGGGATTGCGGCGGCGCTCAGCGTGATCGCCCTGGTGGCCGCGGGGATCGCCGGCATGACGCTCCTGGGCGGGGACGACGTGCCCGAGCAGCCCGCGCTGGAGCCGATCGCCATCGCCGCCGTGTCCGATCTCGACCCCGAGGGCGACGGCAGCGAGCGCCCCGACCTGACCGCCTTCGCGCTGGGCGCCGAGGGCGCGTGGACCAGCGAGCGCTACGCCTCGGCCGACTTCGGCAACCTCGGCAAGACCGGGGTGGGTCTGGTCCTGTCGCTCGACCGACCCTCCGAGGTACGCGAGCTGAGGTTGACCTCGCCCTCCGACGGCGCGGCTTTCTCGGTGCTCGGCCCCGCCGGCGCCGGGGGCGAGCGCGGACGCCTGGGCGGGGGCCGGACCGCCGCGGGGGCTCAGGTGGTGCCCCTCTCCGAGGCCCCGCCGGTCGAGGAGCTCGTGCTCTGGTTTACCGAGCTCGCGCCGGCCGAGGACGGCGGCTTCGCGGCGGCGGTCGAGCAGGTGAGGGTCCGTGGGGTGGCGAACCCGAACGGGTGAGCTCGTTCGAGGAGTCGCTGGACGACTACGCCGCTCGGCTGGACCGGCAGGCCGGTCGTGGACGCCGGCTGGCCACCCGCACCCGCAGCGCGTATCTGAAGGACGCCCGCGTCGTCGCCGAATGGTTGGCCGATCGTGGCCTGTCGGGACCCGAGGAGGTGACCGCCACCGCGCTCGGCGCGGCGTTTCGCGATCTCGGCTGGTCTGAGTCGACGCGCGCGCGGGCGCTGACCCCGCTTCGCGAATGGCTTGAGCCCCACCACCCGCCGCACCGCTCGCCCGCCGACCTGATCGACCGCCCTCGCGCGGCGCCTCCTCCGGTGCCCCGGCTGTCGCAGGATCAGGCGGCGGAGGTGGTCGAGTCCGTCCCCGCCGCGCGCGGGGGCGGCGAGCGCGCCGCGCTCGCGCTGCGCAACCGGGCGCTGATGGAGGTGCTCTACGGAAGCGGCCTGCGGCGTCAGGAGGCCTGCGAGCTGCGCCTTGACGCGCTCGATTTCGAGCATGAGACCCTCCGCGTGGTGGGCAAGGGTGGCCGTGGTCGCACCGTGCCGCTCACGGAGCCCGCGGTCGCGGCGCTGTCGGCCTGGCTCTCGGACGGCCGGCCCGCCCTGGCCGCTCGGAGCGAGCGTCAGGAGTCGACGGTTTTCCTGACCCGGAGCGGGCGCGTCATGGACGGCAGCGCCGTGTACCGCGTGGTCGCCCGGGCGCTGCGCGGCGCGGGGCGGGCCGGGGGGCCGCACCTGCTTCGGCACGCGGCAGGCACGCATCTGCTGGAGGGCGACGGCGAGGGCTCGGGAGCCCATCTGAGGGTGGTGCAGGAGGTGCTGGGCCACTCCAGCCTGGCGACCACGCAGCGCTACACGGGAGTGACGACCCGCGCCATGCAGGCGGAGCTCCGGCGGGCCCACCCCCGGGGCTGACGGTGGCGGCCTCAGGCTACTGGCGGCTCGCGGAGGGGTTCCTCGCCACGCGTGAGAACGCCAACACCCGTGCCGCCTACGCGCGCGATCTGGTCGACCTGGCGGGAGCGGTCGACGGCGGCGAGCGCCCCGACGAGCCGCCGCTCGTGGACGTCGAGAGCGACTCCGACGCCCGCCGCGCCGCCGTGGCGCTCGCCGATCTCCCGATCGAGTGGTGGCAGTCGTGGCGCGACGGGCTGGAGGGCAGCCTGGCCAGCCGCCGCCGTCGCGTCGCCGGGGTTCGGGCGTTCTGCCGATGGTGGTCGCGGCTCCTTGCGCTCCCCAACCCGGTGAAGGAGCTGCGGCCTCCCAGCGCCGGCGAGGTCGGCGACGCCCCCCGGCAGGAGTTCGTGGCCCTGGCCCCCGCGGAGGTGCGGCGGCTGATCGAGGCCGCTGCTCGGCCGGGGCCTCTCGGCGCCCGCGACGTGACCCTGATCGAGGTGCTCTACGGATGCGGCCTGCGCGCCGGCGAGGCCGCGGGCCTGTCGCTCTCGGCATGCCACCTGGACGACGCCGACGACCCCTACGTGACGATCGCCGGCAAGGGTGGTCGCGTGCGCGCCGTCGCGGTGCCCCGCGCGGCCGGCGACGCCCTGCGGTCCTATCTGCGCACGGCCCGCCCCGAGCTGCGGGCGCGCGATCGGCATCCCCGCGCGGCGCGCCATGGCGATGCCGACGCCGTGTTTCTGAGCGCGCGCGGCCGCCGGCTCGGACGGGACGGGGTGTGGCGCGCCGAGGCGGCCGCCGCCGACCGGGCCGGCCTTCGCGACGGTGGGCGGCGCATCGTCCCCCACGCGCTCCGCCACAGCTGCGGCACCCACCTCATCCAGTCCGGAGTGGACATCCGGTACGTGCAGGCGCACCTGGGGCACGCCTCGCCCGTCACGACCGAGGTCTACACCCACGTGACGGCCGCCCACCTGCGCGACGACTTCGATCGGGCCCATCCCCGCGCACGCCGGGGCGCGCGCGGCGTCAGCGAGCCTGGCGGGTGATGCGCAGCGGGAGACGCTCCTCGTCGCGCAGACCGTCGCCCTGCAGGACGGCCACGAGCGTGTAGCGGCCGGGGCGCACGTCGCGCGGCAGCGCGATGCCCCGCGCGCCGTCGGTCGGGCCCCAGACCTTCCTGATGACCCGCCCCCGTTGCTCCCCGCGCGGAACCAGGCGCACGACGGCGCGTCCCGGTCGACCGAGGGTGATGGTCACGACGCGGGCGCTTCTGCGCCCGAGGCCCAGCGCACCGGGCACCGGGACGCGGGTGTCGACGCCCTGCGGGGCCACCTCGGGGCCCTGGAGGAAATCGCGGTACTGGTTCAGCCACTCACGGGCGGCGGCTCGTGACCGCAGCCCGTATGCCGCGACGCCGTTGGACAGCAGGCGCCGGCCGGCCGGGCTGCTGCGCACACGGTGCCAGAGCGCCTTCTGGCCGATCCCGCCGTCGGGGCCGAGCATGAGCCCCAGCTGATCGACCGATCCGGGCCACCGCGCGATCCACCGCGTGGGGTGCATGGCCATCTCGCGCTCCGGGAACGGCTGGAGGTTCCCCCGGTAGGTCATCAGGTAGGTGGAGCGTCCGCGGGCCATGGCGTTCACCAGACCCTGCAGCCGCGGGGTGAGCCCCCGCCGTGGATCGACCCGTCCGAGGCGCTCCACCATGCTGGGGCCGGCGTAGAACACGACGCGCTCGGCGTCACGGCCCAGCAGGATCATGGCCGACTCCAGTCGGCGGGCGGCATCGACGGACCAGTGGGCGGGGAGGATCTCGTCCACGCCGACATACCGGCTGCCCTCGGAGCGCCATCCCCGCCGCAGTGCGCCCGCCATCGCCTGGGCGGTTTCGATCCGGGCCAGGGCCTTCCCTCGGACCTTGCCGAGACGGCCGGCCCCCGACCATCGGCGATCCGGCAGCGAGGGAAGCTGTCGCCAGCTCGAGCCCAGGCCGTCGTGAACCGTCCCGGCGGCGGGTTGGGCGGCATAGACGATCACCGGGTCCGTCGCGCTCGCCGTGGGGACCAAGGCCAGTCCGCACAGCGCCGCGCCGACCCCGAGGGCACGAGTCAGGGGGGACACCGGGGCGAGTCTCGACCGTTTCGCGCCCGAGTCCAGCGCGGAACGTCAGACCCGGATGGATTCTTAACAACACCCGCCAAAAACGCCGACAGCAAACGCCATTGTTCTCAGTCGGCGGACGGCTCCACGAATAGGGCGAGCGCCAGGAAGCCCAGGTACCACAGCACCAGGAAGACCACGCCGCAGACGAGCCCGCCGATCGCCGCTCCTCGTCCTCCCAGGCGACCTCCGGCCGCGCGCATGTCGATCGCGGCGCGGGTGGCGAAGGTGATCGCGAGCGCGGCCGTGACCGTTCCGAGCAGGAAGCTGGCGATGCCGAGCGCCAGGGCGGCGACCGCCTTGCCCGACGTGCCGCTCGCGGTGGCGATCCACGACTCACCGGGCGGCTCGCCCGCTCGGGCCCCCACCAGGGCCAGGACGACCCCGGCCATGGCGACGACCGACGCCGCGACGAGCAGCTGTCCCCCGCCCAGCAGCTCGAGCTCCGTGCCCGAGCCGAAATCGTCGCTGCTGCGGGCGCCCACGACGAGGAACAGGCAGAAGCTGGCGAGGCCGGCTCCGAGTCCGATGCCCGCGTAGTGGGCCCAGGCCCAGGGGGCGAGCGCCGCTGCGATCAGGAGCGCCGCCGCGACCAGCGCGACGACGGTGATGCCGATGTCGGCCTCCCGGGTGACCTCGCCGAACCCCGCCGCCGACGTCCCCCGCACGATGTCGCCGGTGGGGGCGAGGGCCGCCACGGCGGCTCCGAGGGCGGCCACCAGGATGCCCGCGCGCGTCTGGGCGCCGAGCCCGCGCCGGGCGTACTCACCGAGGTCTGCGGGCGGCCCGTCGGCGGGCGGCCCGTCCGGCGGGTGGCTCACCTCAGTTCCGGTACTCGCGGGCTGCGCGGGCCCGCTCGACGCCGAGGTCGATGAGCCGGTCCACGAGCGGGCCGTAGGCGATGCCGCCGGCGGCCATGAGGCTCGCGTACACGCTGGTGGGCGTGAAGCCGGGCAGCGTGTTGATCTCGCTGACGAGCACCTCGCCATCGCGGGTCGCGAAGAAGTCGATCCGGGCCAGCCCGGCGCATTCGATCGCCCGGTAGGCATCCGAGGCCAGGCTCCGGACGCGATCGGCGGTCTCCTTCGAGATGTTCGCGGGGACGACCAGCTTCATGCGGCCCGGCTCGTACTTCGTCTCGTAGTCGTACCAGTCGGCGTCATAGGTGATCTGACCCACCGGGGACACCGTCAGCTCCTCGTTGCCCAGGACGCCGACCTCGACCTCCTCGCCTTCGATCGCGCGTTCCACCAGAGCCTTCGGGTCGTGGCGGAGCGCCAGGTCGAGGGCCGCGTCGAGGTCGCCGGGCCCGGGCACCGGGCTGATGCCCACGCTCGATCCCAGGCGGGCCGGCTTGCAGAAGGCCGGGTAGCCGATCAGATCACCCACGCGCTCGCGGGCGGCCTCGGGCGCGCGCCGCCACTCGTCGGCGCTGACCACGGTGCCCGCGGCGGTGGGGATCCCGGCGTCGCTCAGCACCACCTTGCACAGCGCCTTGTCCATCGCCACCGCCGACGCCGCCACCCCGGCTCCCACGTACGGCGTGCCGGCCATCTCGCACAGGCCCTGCACGGTGCCGTCCTCGCCGAAGGGCCCGTGCAGAACCGGAAAGACCACGTCGACCGGCCGCGCGTCGGCGGGGTCGTCGCCGATCAGGGCGCCGCGCGCGTCGGGTCCCGGCACGAGCGCCACCGCGCGCCCGTCGACGCTCCAGCGCCCGTCGGGGTCGATGTGCACCCGCGTCACCTCGTAGCGCGCCGGATCGAGCGACGAGGCCACCGACTCACCGGAGACCACCGAGACGGCGTGCTCGCTGCTGCGCCCGCCCGACAGGACGGCCACGACGCGGCTCACGGAAGCGGGCTCCCGTCATCGCTTCCGCCGCCGCCCCCGCCGTCGCTGCCGTCGTCGCTCCCGCCACCGCCACCACCGCTGTCGCTCCCGCCCGTGGAGGTCGGTCCGGTGCTGACCACGATCTCGACGTTGGCGCCCTCCTCGGCCTCGCTTCCGCCTCCTGGGCTCTGGCTGATCACGATCCCCTCGGGCACGGTGTCCGAGGGGGCGCTCGCGCCGATGGGGTTGAAGCCGGCGCTCTGGAGCTCGGTGAAGGCCTGCGAGTTGGTGAGTCCGGTGACCGTGGGCACGGTGACGGTCTGGACGGCGACGGCGACCGTGATCGTCACGGTCGACCCTGCGTCGACGCGGGTGCCCGCTCCGGGGCTCTGGTCGATGACCGTCCCGGCGGGGGAATTTGTGGTGGGCTGCTCCTGGACCGCCGCCGACAGGCCCGCCTGTGACAGCAACGAGCCGGCCTCGCTCTGGGGGCGCCCGATCACGCTCGGCACCTCCACCTGGTCGGCGCCGCTCGAGACCACGATGGTCACATCCGATTCCGCCGCGGCCTCCTGCCCCGCGGCGGGGCTCTGGCTGATGACGAATCCCTCCCGGACATCGTCCGAGCTCTCCAGGTCCACGGTGACACCGAACCCGGCCTGGACCAGCGCGCGGCGCGCGTCGTCGCGCTCCAAGCCCACGACGTCCGGCACCTCGACGGCCATCGGGCCCGCGCTGACGCGAAGCGTGACCGTGTCGCCCTCGCTGACGCTCGATCCGGCGGCGGGATCGGTATCGATCACCGTCCCGGCTTCAACCTCGTCGTCCTCTGTTCGCTCGACCGCGGGCGTGAGGCCCGCGTCGCGGATCGCAGCCGTGGCGTCCGCCAGCGGAAGCCCGGCGACGTTCGGCACCGTGGTCGAGCCGCCCCCGCCCCCGGTCAGCGCGAGTGCCGCGATGACGCCCACGATGGCCAGCGCCGCGATGGCTGCGACGATCCACGGCCAGCGCGAGCGCGCCGGTTCCTCGCGGCGCGCGGGGGGCGGGGCGACACTGGTCGGGCCGGTCGGTGGTCCGTCGTCCATCACGCTCGTCACGCCGGTGGCCGCGGCCGCGCCCATCACGGCCGTCTGCCCCGTGGCCTCCCCGAGCACCGGTCCCAGCGCTGCCAGGGCGTCCGAGAACTCCTCGGCCGACCGGTAGCGGTCGCGCGGACGCTTCTCGAGCGCCTTCAACACGACCCTCTCCAGTCCGGGCGGGATGCTCGGCTTGTGCACGCGGGGCGGCGTGGGGGGATCGCTGATCTGCTTCATCGCGACGGCCACCGGCGCGCCGCCGTCGAACGGCAACAGGCCCGTCAGCATCTCGTAGAGGACGATGCCGACCGCGTAGCAGTCGCTGGCGGCCGTCGTCTCTTCGCCGCGCGCCTGCTCGGGGGAGAGGTACTGGGCCGTGCCGATCACCGAGCCCGCCTCGGTCATCTGGGTCCCCTCGCCCGCGCGGGCGATTCCGAAGTCGGTCACCTTGAGGCGCCCGTCCTCGGCCACCAGGACGTTCTGCGGCTTGACGTCGCGATGGATGATGTCGCGCTTGTGGGCGGCCCCGAGCGCGGCCAGGATCTGCGTGGCGTAGTCGACCGCCTCGGCGGGCGCGAGAGGCGCCCGGCGGCGTATGACCTGCTTGAGGTCGGGGCCCGACAGGTACTCCATCACGATGTAGTAGCTGCCGTTGGACGCCCCGCGGTCGTAGACCGCGACGATGTTGGGGTGGCTCAGGCCGGCGGCCGCCGACGCCTCCTGGCGGAAGCGCTCGACGAAGGTCGGATCCAACGCATAGGCCTCGGACAGCACCTTGACCGCGACCTGGCGATCCAGCACCGCGTCGTGGGCCAGGTAGACGCGCGCCATGCCTCCGGAGCCCAGCTGGGCCCCCAGCTCATAGCGATCGTCGATCGTCTGCCCGGGTCGGAACGACATCCTGCCTCTAGCCCTCCAGCGCCGCGCGCATGACCTGCGCCGCCACCGGGGCCGCCACCTCGCCGCCGGTGCTCGGTGTGTCCTCGATTACCACGGCCACGGCCACCTGCGGGTCCTCCACGGGTGCGAAGCCGATGAACCAGGCCTGGTTGCGCCCGGAGTCGGCCGTCTCCGCGGTGCCGGTCTTGCCGGCCACCGACAGCCCCGACAGCGCCGCCGCGGTACCTGTCCCCTCGTCCACCACGTTCTGCATCATGCCCGCCAGCTCCGCCGCCGTCTGAGGATCGGCCACCTGGCCGAGGTCCTCGGGCACATGCTGACGCACCACGGACCCACCGTCGTCGGTGATCCGCTGCATCAGGCGCGGCGCGAGCAGCGTGCCGTCGTTCGCGATGGCCTGCACCACCATCGCCATCTGCAGGGGCGTGACGTCGAGGCGCTCCTGGCCGATGGCGATGCGGGCGACGTCTGCGCCGTTCTCGTCGTTGGGCAGCAGCTGTCCGTCACGCCGGCGTCCCGAGATGACCACCTCGTTCTCGGGGAGGTCGATCGGGGGCCGCTCGCCGAAGCCGTACGCGCTCATCGTGGCGCCGAGCTGGGCGGCGCCGAGCGTGGTTCCGATGCGGGCGAACGTCGTGTTGATCGAGTTGGTCAGCGCGGCGCGCAGGGTGTGCTCGCCGAAGCGGCGCCCTCCGAAGTTGCGGATCGGGCCGCCCGGGGTGGAGAAGGAACCGGTGTCGTCGAAGCGCGACGTGGCGCGGAACAGGTCGCTCTCGAGCGCCGCCGTGGCCGTGACCACCTTGAAGGTCGAGCCCGGCGGGTAGGTCCCGCCCGTGGCGCGGTTGAGCAGGGGCGCGCCGGGCTGGGTGTTGATCGAGGCGAAATCGGTGTTGATCGCCGACGGGTCGAAGGTCGGCGAGCTGGCCATGGCGAGCACGCCGCCGGTGCGCGGGTCGAGCGCCACCACCGCGCCGCGCTGGGCGCCCAGGGCCTGCGTCGCCACGCGCTGAACGTCGGATCGCAGGTAGGTGTGCAGATCCGCGCCCTTCTTCTCGCTCAGGTTCAGGCGCTGAAGCAGGGGCTCGGTGCCGAAGCTGCCCGCCAGGAAGCGGTTCCAGGTCGCTTCCAGGCCCGTCTTGCCCTGCTGCTCGGACGCATAGCCCACGGCGTGTGCGGCCAGCGAACCCTGCGGGTAGACCCGCTCGAAGATGCGCTGCCCGTCGACCCTCCGCGCCCGGCTCGCCGCCAGCACCGTGCCGTCCGCGGTCAGGATGCGCCCGCGGTCGATCAGGCGGTCGCGTTGAGCGGTCTGCAGGTTGCCGGAGCGGTCCTCCAGGCCCGATGCGGCGACCACCTGCCAGTACCCCAGCAGCACGGCCAGCGCCACGAAGCCGCCGGCGATGGTCAGATAGAGGCGTCGGATCGACCTATTCACGGGCCGGCTCCACCTCGGCGGGCGGCGGCGCGGGCTCGCGCGAGCGCTCGGCCTGGGCGCGGTGGCTCACCACGAGCAGGATCGCCACCAGACCGAAGTTGGTGACCACCGAGGACCCGCCGTAGCTCATGAAGGGCAGCGTCACGCCGGTCAGCGGGATCAGGCGGATGACCCCGCCGATGATGAGGAAGGCCTGGATGCCCACCACCGCGGTGAGGCCGCCCGCGAGAAGCTTGGAAAAGCCGTCGTTGGCGTCCATGGCGATGGCGAAGCCGCGCTGCACCAGCAGCAGGTAGCCGAGCAGGATGGCCACGCCGCCGACCAGGCCGAGCTCGGTGGCCACCGCCGAGAAGATGAAGTCGGTCTCGAGGGCCGGGATGACCGTGGTGCCCTGCTCGGTGACCAGGAAGCCGCGCCCCAGCCCCGGGCCCAGAATGCCCCCCTCGGCCAGGGCATAGAGCGACTGCACGAGCTGAAAGCCCTGTCCCTGGGGGTCGTCGAAGGGCGTGAGCCACCCGTCGACGCGCGCCTCGATGCGCGGGACCGCCAGGTAGATCGCGAGCGCGCCCACCGCGAAGAGCGCCGCGCCGATACCCACGTACCAGGCACGCCCCGTCGCGATGTACACCATCGCCAGGAAGACGCCGAAGAACAGCAGCCCGCTGCCGAAGTCGTTCAGCACGACCACCAGCAGCAGCGCAGCGGCGAGGAAGGCCAGCACCGGTCCCAGCGCGCTCATCGGGGGCACGGGGATTCCCATGCGGCGGCGCGTGGGGATGGCCAGCAGCTCGCGCTTCTCGCGCAGGTAGCCCGCCAGGAAGATGACGATCATGACCTTGGCCACCTCGCCGAGCTGCACCGTCTGCCCGCCGCCGATCTCGATCCACAGCTTGGAGCCGTTGATGCGGGTGCCGAAGATCATGGTGGCCACCAGCAGCAGCACGCCGCCCAGGCCGATCATGTAGCGGTAGCGCTCCAGCAGGTGGTGGTCGGGTAGCAGCGCGAGCACGCCCACGAAGACGGCGCCGCCCACCGCCACCCAGATGGCCTGGTCCTCCGCCAGCGCGGGGTCGATGCGGTGCAGCTCCACCAGCCCGATGGCGGTGAGCAGGCCGACGATGGGGAGCAGGTAGGGGTCGGCCAGTGGCGCTCGCAGCCTCAGCGCGATGTGCATGGCCAGGAAGACGAACAGAACCGCGATGGCGCCCGGCAGCGGTCCGGTCTCGAAGGCGTCGGCCCGGGCCGAGGCGACCGACGCAAGGCCGAGCAGCCCGAGCACCGCGGCGGGAGCGAGAACTCCGAGCTCGAGCGTGCGCCGTCCGGTCACGGGGTCGCGGCGGGCGCTTCCGTCGGGGTCGGCACGCCGTCGGTGGCCGGCAGGGTGCACTCCCACACCCGGCGCGCCGCCAGCTCGACCGCCCCGCCCTGGCCGCGCGCGCGCCCCCGCACGGCCTCCGGCTCGCTCAGGCGGACGCTCACGGCCGACCCCCCCGTCTCCTGCCACGGCACCGCCA